>NZ_JALKAU010000083.1:0-32767 GCF_023015735.1 Gelidibacter sp. F63206 | reverse complement strand
CATAAAGAGGAAAACCAAACTAGATCATCTTTTCAATATATTTGGAAAAGCATCCAATTATAGAAATGTACAAGGTATCACACGATGGCAACCTATGAAATCCAAATGGTTTTTTAGACAATGATTACAGCGAAGTCAGGCATTGTACGCAAAGTTATGAAGTGATTTAGAGGTTAGTGCCTATATATGAAATAAAAACACGTTAAAAAATGGTTGAATTAAAAAGAACAAATTCCGAGGACAAAGACTTTCAATACTTAGTATCCGAATTGGACAAGGATTTGGCTATTAGAAACGGAGAAACAAATGAGATCTTTGTCCAATATAATAAAACCGACCAAATTAAAAATGTTCTAGTGGCGTTTATTGACAGCACACCTGTCGGATGTGGAGCAATGAAAAAATATGATCCTAACACCATGGAGATAAAAAGAATGTACGTGGCACTGCATCTGCGTGGAAAAGGCATCGCAGCTGCTATTTTACAAGATTTAGAAAAATGGGCAAAAGAATTAGGTTATAGCAAATGTGTTATAGAAACTGGCGATCAAATGCCTGAAGCCATCGGTTTATACAAAAAAAGCAACTATATAGTGATCCCCAATTATGGGCCCTATAGACATATTGAATGTAGTATTTGTTTCGAAAAAAATATATAAAACCAAACTTGAAATACACAAGCAAGAACGGCTGCCAATTCAGACAATTGATTTCATTTCCACAAATAAAGTGGATTAACTTCATATAGTAATCCATAAAAACTTATTTCAACGTTTCAAGAAATTTTTTGACCATATTGCTCTTCATTAATAGTGTTTGCTAGCAAACCCATTACATTAAGAAGCGGCCTATAAAAAAACTGCCCTTCATTGACGGAGGGCAGTTTAGAATTTACACTCTTTGTGCAAAAGCCTCGTTAATATTTAAGGATTTAATGAAGATCCCAGAACAATCTAGTTTCTGCAGCATCTCCTCCAATAGCTTTGGACGCCGATTCGTAATTGGTTCGATTCAATGTTTGTTCGGCAATTGGATATGTATATCTATTGGGAAATCCTGAGACCGCTTCTGAAGGTGTTTTCATTGCCGGATAATCCAAAAGCCTGATTGATGTCCATGCTTCAAACCCTCGATTAAATAGAGCAATATATTTTTGTTTTCCAATAACCTCTTTCCAAGGTACAGAGGCAGTACTTGCAGCCAAAGCAAGATCATAATTGACATTTGACTGAAGGAGATAGGCATCAGCATCAGCAACATTCCCTCCCCAATAATCTATGGAGGCCTTAATTCCATTTTCATAATGTTCCTTTACTGATCCCCCCGTTAAAAAGCCTCTAGCGACGGCCTCCGCCAATAGGAATTCAGTCTCAGAATAATCCAAGAGAGTACCTGAAAAGGTTGGAGTTTCAAACACTTTAGTCAAATGGGAAATCTTATCATAACTCGTCAACTCACCAATTTTAGCACCAACATAAGTGCCGTCTGCAGTTGGGGTAAAAAACAATGGCAACCTCGGATCATTTAAATCATTCAAAATGTCCACAATGGTTTCTCCGGCAACATAATCCAATCGACCGCTCAATACAAGATCATTATAAATAGGGTTTGTATTTGGATCAGCAGATAAATAGGCATATAAAGCATTATCCCCATTACTTGTAAAAACGCCATCATTGACCGCTTCCATGACGGTCGTTCTTGCCAGTCCACTGTCTACGTCAGCCAATAAAATTCCCATGCGTAATTTCAACGTATTGGCAAATTTCTTCCACTTGGAAACATCACCATAATAAATCCTATCAGCACTTCCAAAACTGCCTTTAGTCTCATCCAGAGCTGCAATGACTTTGGACAGTCTTGATATTAAATCTTTATATATGGTCAAGCCATCATCATACTTCGGGGAGAGCTTATCTGTATTCAATGCTTCGGCATACGGAATATTCCCAAAAGTTTCAACAAGATTCGTATAAGCCATTACCGTCAATATCTCAATTATACCCAATTTATTCTCCTTAACTTCCAATTCGGCCGCACTAACATTTTCTAATTTTTTAATTACTTTGGCGGCTTCATCCAAATCCTTGATGACACTTAAGAAAATGATGTCCCAATGATTATCCGGAATGGTTCTGGAGGCTTGGTCATAATTACTTTCATTAGTATACGTGGTTTGCTGTAAGTACTGCGCCCAAAGTTTTGTGTTATTCCAATTGACATGTAATGTCACCATCTGATCCACGAAATTCTTTTGGGCACCCGTGAACAAGCTTTCAGGAGTCACTTCAGATGGATCCTTAATGTTTTTATTGAGGTCCTCCAAATCGTTTGAACAAGAGACCATCATCGCCACTGCGAAAAATAATACTATTTTTTTCATCTATAATATGTTTAAAATTGAACCTTAAGATTGACACTCACATCACGGGTAGTAGGCATAGGCCCCACTGAATATCCTTGGATGTTGCCAGCGCCAAGACCTCCTTCAGGGTCTTCATGCGGAATATTTTTGTGAATGATCCAAAGATTAGACCCCACAACGCTTAATGAAGCATCTGTAAGAAATGTGTTCTGCAAAAACTTTTTCGGTAAATCATATGTAAATGTCGCTTCCCTTAATTTGACGAAACTGGCATCATAGACAAATGCTGCATCGGGAAGACCTCTTCGGTAACCAAAGGCTCCATATCTGTCTGCTCTTATTCTCGTCGTATTCGGACTGCCATCAGGATTCACCCCAGGATTTATAAATCCCCCACCATCAGCCAGTGAATTTCTAACCGGTTTGCCAAGGTCATTTAAAAAGGCTGTTTCTTCATACAATCCAGTAGCTAAACCATAGTACTGGTCCAAAGAGAATATACTCCCCCCTTTTTGGAAATCCAATAAGAAGCCAAGAGTTAAATTCTTATACTGAAATTTATTTGAGATCCCCATCAACCACTCCGGATTGGTGTCTCCAATGATTTTATTGGATTCCACTGTTTTGATATATTGACCATTTGTAGGATCTACTATCCTTTCTCCATTCAAATACGTATAATCCGACCCTTGAATTACACCATAGGGTTGTCCAACCCTAGCATTTATGGTGATCCCACCTTGAAAATCGCCCAATTGAAGATTTTCGATACCATCTTGCAAGGACACCACCTCGTTTTTGTTCTTGGTCCAATTTAAGTTCATGTCCCAGGAAAAATTATTCAGTTTGACCGGTTTGGCATTGAATGAGATCTCAATTCCCTTATTTTCAATTTCACCTGCATTAAGTATTTTCTGTGAATATCCAGTGGACGTCGACACTGGCACCCCAAATATTTGATCAATAGAATTGGTCTTATAATAGGTGATATCGAATCCTAAGCGGTTCTGAAAAAACTTCAATTCCAATCCAGTCTCAACACTTCGTGTAGTTTCAGGTTTCAAATTGGGATTGTTCTTGGTATTTTTGACCGAAGTACTTGGCGTTCCAATTGGGAGGTTGACCACATAACTGTCATTGAGATAATCAAAAGGCGCACTGTTACCAACTTCGGCAAAATTCAATCGTAATTTTCCAAAAGAAATAACTTCGGTTTTAATCAATTTATCAAATACAAAGCTCACGGTTGCCGATGGGTAATAATAGACACTATTATCCTTAGGAAGTGTAGATGAATGGTCTCGACGGATTGTACCATCAACATATAACATGTTATTAAAACCAAGTGAAGCGCTTGCGAAGACACCATCTACTCCAATTCTTTCGTCGCGTTCCACAGGCAGTGGCAGTGGCCCTTTACTGTTTTGCAAAGAGTACAATCGAGGCACACCTAAACCACCACTAGTAGATGCAAATATGGATTGTAAAGCACTTCTTCTGATATTGGTACCCAATAAACCACTAAGATTTATATTATCACTTAAATTTTTATTAAAATTAACGGTCAGATCATAATTGGTTTCTGTGTTTTGAAAATTTCTTCTTGCATATCCTGAATCCACATTTCCTCTACTGACTCCAAATCGTTCAGGGGTACTTCCATTGGCCCTTCTTTCTTCTTGAAGTTCTGAGTAGGTATCTGTAGCAATACGAGCCATAATATTTACCCAATCAGCCAATTTGTAGTTCAGGGTAATATTACCTATAAATCGGTTTCGGGAATCATTCTGATAGTTTTCATAAACTGACCAATACGGATTATCCCAAAACAATGGTGAAGCCCCTGGGCGAGATGTTGAAGGGTTCCAGGTGACGTTTCGTCGGGTTGAGAAGTAAATATCTCTCAGTTGTTGTATGTCCACGTTGGTTTGCCACCACTGTTTAAAAAGTCCAACAATATTGCTACCATATCCCGTCGAATTCCTACCAACCGTGCTGCTATTAATATAATTGGCATATCCAGCGACGGTAAATCTATCATTAAGCTCTCCCGTTCCACTCAACGAGAAATTATGTCGGTCCGCAGAACTATTTGGCATTAAACCTTCTTGAGCAAATTTGGTATAATTAATTCGCATTGAACCACCATTAAAAGCCTTATCAAACGATACAGAATTCACTGTAGTCAATGGCGTCTCAAAGAATGTGATAGGTCCATTTTTGGCATTCACCCATGGAGTTGCTTTTTTATAATTTGGTGAATCAGGATCGAATGAGTCCCATTGGTATACCAAGAGCTTTGAATCAAAAGGAGCACCGTAAGACGCGTCCTCTGTATAAAGGGAGGTAAGATCAAGAACTCCATCATTGTTGATATCCTCTAAATTCCAAAAGTTTCCTGGACCTGAATAACTCGGTCCATAACCAGCACCATATTGATTTTGATATTTGGCAAAGGTACTTTTATCCACAGTTCCAACGGTTACGGCGGAGCTAATGGTAACTCCCAGTCCTTCAGTTTTCTTTCCTTTTTTAGTAGTGATCATAATGACCCCGTTAGCCGCTCTTGACCCATACAATGCGGAAGCAGCAGCACCCTTTAAGATATTGACTGACGCGATGTCCTCAGGATTAATATCCGACGCGGCATTTCCATAATCATAATATCCTGATCTACCATTCGCCTGTCCCCGTTCATTGGTGTTGGTGTTATTAATAGGGACCCCATCAATCACAAATAAAGCTTGATTGCTTCCTGTTAAAGAAGCATTCCCGCGAATGACCACATTTGTCGATCCTCCAAAGTTGTTGTTCTTTTTTATCTGTATTCCCGAAGCTTTTCCAGATAATGCGTTAATGAAATTACCGCTTTTGACATTATTCAATTCTTCTCCCGCAACCTCCTGGGTGGCATATCCCAAGGATTTTTTTTCACGGGATATTCCCAAGGCCGTGATCACTACTTCATCTAAGGATTGTGCATCTTCTTCAAGTTGGATGTTGATCACTTCACTCTTCTCAACGGTTTTTTTAAACTCCTTCATTCCCATGTAAAGGAAGACGAGCACATCGCCGGTATTCGTGGTAATTGCATAGTTTCCATCAAAATCCGTTTGAGTACCCTTGGTTGTTCCCTCAATCAAAACATTGACTCCAGGAAGCGGTACACCCTGATTATCCGTAACGGTGCCCGAGATCTTGATCTCCTGTTGGGCCATTGAAGATGTTAGGCCTATGAGGCACAACAACATCGTCATGAGCATTTTTCTTTTTTGTTTCATAAAAAAATTATTTGGTTAATTGATTAAACAATTGACAAAGGAGAACGAACGGAAAAAATTTAAAGACTAATTCAAATAATACTTCTAACTCTAACTGAAAACATGATTGATGAAGTAGGGTTCCGTGACGCTCCCCCTTTGTAATTGCAGGCCAAAGAAAATTAAAGAAAAGGTCGATTTTGATAACTTGGATAGAAGGAGACGTTAAATTTTATAAAGATTAACACCATATTTTACCACGAAAACTGCTGATTATAAAAAGCTGATAATCAATCATATAGAGTAATAAATATTGTTGACTGGAGAGTTGACTTCAAGATAATTTCCCCTTTATACGCGGAGACTCAAAGATAACGATCTTCAACTAATAAAAAAAGGATCAGTAAGTAATCAGATTAAGACAGTTTGCCACCTAACCTTATATGATCCCGGGGTAAGGATTGATTACTTGATGTCATCGCGAATGAAGAGCTTGTAAAATTGAATTGGGTAAGATTGAGAGACAACCGATCAAATAATCAGAACATAACGCATAAATTATTCCCAACAGACTATTATTCAATGATAATAAGTACCGTGCAAGCAATAAAAGTGGGATACTGGTTTACATAAACCGAGTACAAAAATTGGAGAAGTTCGTAGAATCCAACCTTTAACAAAACATTGATATAATTACCAACAGTTTATCGACAGATCCGAAATTGCAAATAGGCGCCCATATCTAATTAATTCAAAAACTGATTACGATATTCGGCCGGGGGAAGTCCTTCCGTTTTCTTGAATGATTTATAGAAGGAAATTCGATTGTTAAATCCACAATCAAATGCAACACTTTTTATGCTAAGGTTGGTTTTATTCTTCAATTTTGTTTTAGCCATCTGCACTCGATAGAAATTGACAAATTCATAAAAATTCATTCCAAATTGCTCATTTATAATTTGGGAAGTTTGATGTCTCGTAATATCAAGCATTTCTGAAAGCATATCCAAATTCAATTCCGGATCAAGAAAAGGTTGCTCATTCTCCATTATTGCTACTAATTTCTTTTTCAACTCTGAAGAATATTGGACAGACAGTCCAGAAGTACGGTATTTCTCCATTGGTACGGTTTTATCTTTCTGATCATCAATACTCGGCCCAGGATGAATAAACCAAAAATAGGACAGCACCCCTATGATAATCACCATGGATATTATCAAAAGATAATGGAAGACACTGACCATACCAATGATATTACACAGCCAAAAGTAGAACACAAATGAAGACCCAAAAAGTAGAAAACCAATATTTACTTTTCTTATCCATTCCATTATTTGTGTCGGATCTTTACCATAATTGATATATCTAAAGTCGATTAAGCAAGCGTAGCACAACAATAACACGGTAAGGCTAGGACCGAAAAACGAAGTATAAATATTAAAGCCATCAGTCTCGTTGAACTCAAACAATGTTGGTGGTTCAATTAAAGCAAAGACCCTATAACTTAAGCACAGTGCAATGACAAGAAAAAACGGAACGAAATGGAGACCATCATTTAAGGTTATTCTTTGCCCAGTTGCCAAGTTGCGTATGTAAAAATAAAATATGGGTCCAAAAAGTGAAAAAGGAACATACATGGCACAAAGAAGCTCTGATCTGAGCACTTCATAGTATTTTGAAACAAACAACAATGCGCAAAGAAAACCAAAGGAGAACAACATTAAGAAGATAAAAAACATTCGATTGGCATAAGTAATACCTTTCTTATTGTTACTAAAAACAAGCACCGCCGGAAGCGTGTTAAATGTAAAGAAAATAATGAAAACTTCTGGGAGATTCATTTCTGTAAACTTGATTTATCAAATAGGATCACATTCAATGACATTTATTATCTAATTTAAACTAAGACCTAAAAGATTCCTTTTAAAAAATATTTCTAATTGTATTATAATCTAAATAATACATCAATCTTATGGAAATGCTATGTTTTATGGGTTGTGCAAAGAGAAAATTAGCACTGTCCAAAAAGGAGCTGTTTTGTTGCTGATCCAGGATGGATACTGCATTTCGATAAAGCACTGCCAATTCACTTCCAGGCGCAAATCGCCAACTGTATCTAAGATCGAGATTCCAGATGTTAAAGCGAGCATTCGGATTGTTGGCATCCGTAATCTCAAAATTAGCAGGTGTCAAACCGCCAGCAGATTCTAAACGAGCATACTTACCCGGTTCAAATTCCGCCACCGTCCAAAAATTCCTAAAACTGAGCGAGATGGCATTTTCCGTAGTTAGATTATATAAGGCCTGAAAGGAATTTTCGAGACTAATCCTGTCCCTGCTTCCAAAAATGATGTCATCGTCAATGTGGTCCACATAACTATCTCTATTGTTCTCTTTTTCAATTCTAACGTTATATTGAAATGATATCTGCTCAGATACTCGATAGGTCGGGGTCATTGTCAAAGAGGCCTTACTAAAATCAGATCCTATAAATTGACTCATTAAAAATCGGGCATCAAAGATGAATGATTTTCTATTGTCCGTGGCTATCCAAAGATCGCCAATGAAATTTTCAGGATACAACATGTAGCGGTTTTTGGTGCGTGTTTCGAAAAAATCGCGGTATTTGCTGTTGTAATCCAAAAACCCTCCAAATGCGAACTTCTTGGCGGTTACTGCCGAAAATTTAGTACCAATGCCCGTGCGGACCACAATATCTGGTTGAAAGTTACGCTGATGGTTTCCATAGAACTCTATCTTGTATTGATTAAAGCCTCCCTGAGGCTCAAAGATTTGATAGGAGGTATTCCAGAAAAAATTATTATAGTTATTCATGAAATTGACACCAAGGTCATTGATGTCAAATTTCTTATCAGCAAATTCATGGGCCACACCATAGCGGAATTTCCCTCTGCTTCGTTGAATGGACAGTTGGGAGGCAAAACCCAAATTGTTTTCATTTTCCTCGAGTAATTGACTCATTTTCACTTCCCCTGAAATATTAAAGGTGCTGTTTTTTGTAAACACATCAAATAATCCGGCACTCACATTGGCATCAGTAAACCCACCTTCCCGAAAAGTATTCGTATTTACAAATGAAATAGAAGATTTGTTTTTAAATTGTTGGTCCAGAACCAGAACGTTATAGTTGGTTAGAGGAGCAGTTATTTTCTCACGAATCCGTCCCGATTCGATATTCATATATCGAGCAGATTCTTTTGCCGTAATGGCATTAAAGAATCCAACACCAAGACCTGATTGATTACGGCCAGATATCTTGAAAGCATTTAGCAAGGTGGTCTCTTCGGGATTTTCGAGCAAGAGTTCATTAGTTCCGATATCATCAGCAGCCACATCAAAGCCAATAGGTTTCGCCCCTATTCGACGGGAATAAAACAAATTACCCTTGCTGAACAATTCAATCCCTTCTGTAAAAAAGGCTCTTTTTTCTCCAAAGGTCTGTTCAAAAGGACCTAGATTAAGCTCAATGTCATCATAAGCGGTCTGTCCAAAGTCCGGAATAAGCGTAAGGTCCAATGTGAAGGCATCGTCTATGCCATATTTAATATCCATACCAGCATTGAAGAACTTTTTAAAGCGGTTTTTATAGTGGTCAGCTGAACCTGATACAAAGGGGTAAAAGCCTAACCTGAAAGGTGGATTTATATTTTTAATGCCCGTAAGAAGACCATTATAATGGGTGATAATCCCTACAGTTTTATCCACCTGGCTCCACACATAGACTTCGTTCAATGACGAAATGACCCTTCCCAATTGCATACTCCACACCTGTTCGTTCATTTTCGGAAACCTTAATGAGACAAATGGAATTTTAATTTCGGCATACCACCCTACACTATCGCTACTCACCTTAGCGTCCCAAATTACATTATAATCGAAATCCTGATTGGTTGCTTTCATTTTGGCGTCTGCCATTCCTCCTGCCGTAGTGACTACAAATCGATTCTGGTTTTCGCCATCATTATAGGTATTGATATCCAAAACTATATAATCTGTTTGAGGAACATTGTCCCGTTGGGTAATTTCTTTTCTAATAGGAAGACCCGATTGATCATACATATAAGCCGCTATATAGACAGCTTCATCTGTATAGCCCACTTTAAATTCAGTGCGATGGCTTTCTCTTTCCGAATCACCGTTTTTAGGAGCCAACATGGAAAACTGGTCGGCCACATCGAGATCATCCCATACCACATCGGATAAATCACCATCAATTTTAGGTTCATGCGCCATTCTTTTGGCTACGTACGATTTCTTATAGACCTCAATGTCGGCTGAATTAGTTTGCGCCCAACAAAAATGATGACTGACAAATATCCAAAACAGGATATTGACAAAGGATACTTTAGATACCATTGTGAATAAAAACTTTAAGTGATTGAAGAATTGATGGAATACGGATAATAATCAGGGCTGCCTGATTAACAGCCCTGAAATTCGGGCATAATTACTAACCATATAATTATGAAAAACTACCCGTTTAACCAAAATTTGCGAAGCTGTAATGCCCCATTAATTTCTGATTGATGAATTTCTAAAATCTTCCATTCTGTAACCGTGGGTATGATGGTTTTTGTCTTTAGCACTATTTCCTTACCTTCCCGTTCTATCAAAAAAGAGACATCCTGCCCAGGTTTCCATTGACGTGATTCCAATATAGGTTCTCTATAGCCGTCTTTGCTGATTGGCTTACCATTTATGGCCCTCAGAATATCACCACCCTGTACACCCATCTCTTTTAAGAAGCTATTTAAATTTGTTCTGTTCCTAAAGTAAATGTCTCCAGAATCCCTGTTAATGTCCACATATGGAATTTGATCCTTAAAAAAGTAATCGGTTTCTATTATTTCCGTCTGAAGTGTTAATCCAACCTTCTCCAAAAAAAGCTCATAAGGGATGGGTGTTTCTCCATAGACGTAGGTCTCAAAAAACGTTCGAATACTTGGATGGGTCAATCTTACGATTTCATTTACCAATTCATCATCTTTAAATGGCCTATCCTTCCCATACTTTTGACCCAATTGTTGCATAAGATCAAGAATTCCGCTTTGCCCATCACTAAGTTCCCGCAGTGTGATATCGAGACACATTCCTATCAAGGCACCCTTTTGATATACATTATAAAAACTGTTTTTATGCGCATCAGTCAAAATATACTCACTCATCAGTGTGAATGGTACGGTATCATCAAACTGCTTTGACGTATTTATTTTTTCGGTCATTCTTTCAAAAAACTCAGTATCACTGCACAAGCCTTGGTTCACTTGAAAAAGTTGGGCAAAATATTCGGTTACACCTTCATACATCCATAAATGTTTTGACATTTTAGGATCATTAAAGTCAAAATTGTGGATTTCTTCAGAATGGACATTCAAGGGGGTTAGGATATGAAAAAACTCATGGGAAACGACGTCTATCAGAGCCTGCTCCAACACCTCCAAACTGGTGTTTTCAGAAAACACGACTGTGGTAGAATTATTATGCTCCAACGCCCCTGCCCCTCGCGCATCCAATTTGGCAGGGTCGGCCAAATACAGCAACACGGCATATCTATCGGTGTTATCAATCTTTCCCAAGAATTTCTTTTGGGCCGTCATGGTCTTTATTAGAGCCGGTTTAAGATCCCTTGCCTTATATTTTCCAGTGGCCGAATACAAACTGAGCACTATTTCCATGGTATCAGTTTTAAAAGATAATGTGTCGGGTATGGCATACATAATAGGGTTATCGGTCAGTTCAAAATACCTTTCCATGTAAAAAACATCTTGGATGCAATTGTCGTCCTTATTTTTGGAATAAAAATCAAGGGCGGTACCTGGGTACAAATGTGTAGGTCTTTCGATATTCAATTGATAGGGCATGTTTTCCATATTTTGGATGTATCCTACAAAAGCATACAGATTGAGCATAAAATTTTTGCCTGCATCAATATTGGTTCCTGCCGGAGAGAATACACCGCCTTCCTTTTCAATATCGTAAGTGTCATTTACTTCATAAGTTATTTGTCCCAATTCTTTGGCGTTCACAATTTCCCATCGATTTAGATCCAACTTTCTGGTTTGCATCTCGGTCCCTTTTTTGTCAAAGGCTTTTAAATTTTCAATAAATCGACCATAATTATCGGTAGAATAAGTGCCGGGAACTGTTTTAGGAATACAAAACACCACAGTTCCATGGTCAACGTATGGAAAGTTGAGACTTACGTTGACTTTATCATTTCTCACATTAACCAAATCGATGATTACAGAAACCTTAGATGGTTGTTCAGTGGAGATTATTGGTCCTTTACAACTCAGAAAGGCCATAAGGACGATTAGAATTAATTTTGCTTTCATAATGCTATATTTAAAAATTTATTGGTAGCTATCCGTTTTTCAAATGATCAACGATCATTTCAGTGAAGATTAGAATATACTCATAGGGCGATATTTTAAGCAGGGCAATATCATCGGTATTAAATTGAATCGCCACGGCAATATCTTCGTCTGGAAAATACACGGCATCGGTCAAGTACCCAGGAAACCACCCACTATGTCCATAGCTGTCCCCAAACTTGGTCGAAGGTCTTATCTGAATGCCGAGACCATAGGCATGTCCCTTACCCGTTTTTGCAGGCACCTTCACTTGCATCTCCCTTAAAAGGAAGGGATCAATTTCTCGGTAATTGTGTAGATCCTTTACCCATGTGGAGAGATCATTGACATTAGAGACGAATCCGCCTCCCATCCATTCAAATTGGGGGTTAAAGACGAGCTTTCCATGCCGTACCATTGGCCCCTCAAACGGGAATGGACTACCTTTACGGCTATTCCCAACAGCGAGATTTTTAAACTTACGCTTAGTGGATGGTTCCGTTTGCTTTAGCTTATGACGCTTTAAGACATAGGTTTCCACCAAGTCATACATAGATTTACCACTGATTTTTTCGAGGATGTAGCCCAATAAAATATAATTACTATCGGCATAGCCCCAATCAGAACCCGCTGGGAAAAGTGGCTGTCTGTCGAATAGGTATTCAAATGTTTCCTTTGGCGTGAAACTTCGGGAGGGATCCTGTTTTACAAGGGACATAAAGTTACCCAATCCATAATACTCCTCCAGACCCGAGGTGTGGTTCATGAGCATTCGCATGGTAATTGTAGAAGCGTTGGGCAGTCTATCAAACCAAGGCTCATCATTCAAATAGTGCTCAATTTTATCATCGAGTTGGTAATAATCTTGGGTTGCAAGTACTAAGGCAGCAGCAATAAAAAGAGTTTTTCCATTACTTCCCGATAACATACGATGTTGAGGCCTCATGGTAATATTCTGCAAAGGATCAGCAGTACCTGCTGCCATGGCTATTTGCCTATTATTTGGAAGTAGTACCGACAAGGTAACTCCTGGAAAACCGTTCACCTTTTGCATGGAATCCAAATGAACTTGCAGATCTTTGGTCAGTTTTTGTTGGTTCTTTAAATTCTGGGCTCTAAGGTCATTGACCAGCAAGCATACTAAAAGAGAAAGAACGAATGAGGTGGTCTTGGGTTTCATGTCTGTGGATGGATTAAATTTTGATTAGTGTTTTTTAAAAAATTCAAGCGTTTTGAAAATGTTATTAAACCTCTTACTTATTGAAATGATGCTTATGGTACATGGCACGATCGGGAGAACCATAGGTCACTTCGGCGGTGGAGTTCTCGCCCAAAGTAAATACTACAGAGCTGAAAGTAAATGCCACTCCATCATCCCTAAAATTGACACAGATTGGGAATTGTGGATTTTCCTTCGAGCGGAGTATATCTTTTAAAGTTTCGGCTCCAAGATCTTTGTTTTTTAAGGCTAATTGCGACTCCAAGCTTTTCAGTCTCGTTTGACTGTTAGTCTGTTTACCCACACCAGATAAGATTCTTTTGTGGTAGTCTTCCATCCATGGCTTAATATCATGATTGTCAAGTGAATGGTTGGTGTGATAGACCAACTGATTTTGATGTGGATTGAATTGTACGACTTGATTGGCTGACGCTTCAAAGGAATACACCTGATCATTCGTTCCAATAAGATAGTTTTGACCTGTGGCATGCTTTACATTCTGAACAAAGCTTAGGGCGTCCTCACTATTCAATTTTTGCAATAATCCACGGGTCACAAAGGTCACCGGTAAGCCAGTAGTGGCATTTTTCAAGTCGGTTAATGCGTTTATCACCACGGCCAGTCCCTTGTTATTCATTCCAGCAAAACCAATAAACCCGGCACAGGACATAATATATTGCTCAGGAGTATCGTCATTTTCTGGAATGTGGAACAGGACTTGATAGCCATTCATAAAATTATCAATATCAATGTTCTGCGCCACCATCGTCGGATGGGAGCCGTTTTTTGCGACGCCAATCGCACTGCAATGATCCTTATCCACGGAATTATTTTGAAGACGATCCAGATATCCCCAATATTCATCTATCATTTGAAAGGCGAATACATCATCCAACGATTGACCCGATCCGGCAGCCAAACCCTCGATCTCCTCCCAAATTTGAGGAGTCCATTCACTTATGGCCTTTTTATAATTAGTGGTCTTAAGAAAATGTGAGATTACTGAATCTGGATGTCTTTTGGTATCCTTGTGAATGCTTTGTTTCCAAAGTTGAAAAACTTCAGCAATAGGCTTCTTTAGTTTCTCTCCATGATTATAACCTCTCTCAAACGGAGTTCCGCTTAATGTTATCACTGGAACTTTGGTCTCAAAAAACTCGTTTGGAGTGGCATTCAAAAACCAAGAGACCAACCAGACTAAAAATAAAAATAGAATTCGTATCATGATTTTAATGGTTTTTAGATATTATTACATTGTTGATTATTGACTAAAATTATTTTAAATTCGATCATCTTTTTGGGTTATTGTTGTGAATCACTCGAAAAATGTTCTTAATCAACATATTTATCCTAATTGAAGTCTAAGGACTTCAAAATTGTAATCAAGACCTCTATTTGTATGAAAACCATAATTGTAGATGATGAAGTTTTCGCTCGCCAGCGTATTTTAAGCCTTTTAAATAAAATAGAAGGCCTAGATGTCATTGCCGAATGCAACAATGGAACCTCAGCCATTGAAACCATCAATAATTTACAGCCTGATTTGATCTTCCTAGATATCAATATTCGGGATATGGATGGGTTTGAAGTGTTGGAGAATTTAACCTGTCAAAAAAAACCCGTAGTGATATTTGTAACCGCCCATGACGACTTCGCCTTAAAAGCATTTGAATTTGAAGCTTTTGATTATTTGGTAAAGCCCTTTAAAGAAGATCGTTTCATCAAAACGGTAAAAAAGGTTTTAAATCACAGTCCCAAGGTGAGCACTCCTGATTTTAAATCGGAACTTAAAAGTCTGATGGCCACTTTGAGAGGCCAAGAAGAACGTTATCTTGAAAGAATAGCGATAAAGCAGGGAAACAAAACAAGTCTTATTCCCACAAGTACTATCAAATATATCTTGGCTTCAGGAGTATATGCTGAGATATATACGGCTGACGCGAAATATTTGCATAGAGACACCTTAGGTAACTTGGAGAACCTTCTGAACCCCAATATTTTTTTCCGAGTTCATCGATCTTCAATAGTTAATTTACAAGCGATCAAAGAAATAGTACACAGTGATTTTTCAGAAATAGATGTGAGGATGGACGATAACAAATTGATAAGTGTCAGCAAATCCACAAAAAAAGAATTGTTGGAAAAATTGGGAATATAGATGAAACTTAAGCACTTTTTTAATAAATATTTTGATCGGGAGCTCACATTGATTCTGGTCGGCTTCTATTTAATTACTATTGCCCTCAATCTTATTAAGGTATTTTCTACAGCTTATTTAAAGGGCTCCCCGCTTGTACAGGGAGAAAATTTCTACTATCAGCTTTATATCCTTGATGCCGTTACTGTATTAATGATTATGCAGCTTATTGCCATGCATACCAAACGGTTAATTCTAAAACGAACCTCTTGGCGTAAAATTCTACTCTTACATTTTGCACTCGCGTTGGTTCTGGGCATTGTTATTCAGATTATAACCGACTTGTATCGACTGCAAATAGGTTCAATAAAAGCTTATGACTTCAATAAGAGTCTGAACATTTTCCTTAGCGTTATTGACATCAACTTCCTGGTATATTTCGCCATGCTCTTCATCATCTATACTTACTATTATTTTAGTATTATTAGGGCGAGTGAAAAACAGAAAAGTCTTCTTGAGACCCAAGTCGTTACTGCAAGAATGAATATGTTGACTTCCCAATTACAGCCCCATTTTTTATTTAATACCATTA
Source organism: Gelidibacter sp. F63206 (assembly GCF_023015735.1). Classification (NCBI taxonomy): domain Bacteria; kingdom Pseudomonadati; phylum Bacteroidota; class Flavobacteriia; order Flavobacteriales; family Flavobacteriaceae; genus Gelidibacter; species Gelidibacter sp. F63206. The sequence continues at coordinate 16,820 of NZ_JALKAU010000083.1, read as the reverse complement.
ATTGTATTATCGGGCTAATAGATGTAGACAAAAAGAAAGCCCAGGACACCTTGGTGGATTTAAGCACTTTTTTTAGGGAAGTTACCAAAAATAGTACGATCCATTTTTTTTCGGTCGCGAAAGAAATGGAAATCCTCGGGCACTACCTTGAAATATTGAAGGTAAGGTTTCCAGAAAATTTAGAAATCATTGAAAACATTCCAGAGGACGTGAAAGATATGAATATTCCAGCAATGGTCTTACAGCCATTGATTGAAAATTCAATAAATTACGGATATGCAAATTCAACCTCGCCCCTACTTATAGAAATAAACATCACCAAAGATTCCGAATTTCTGATTATCAAAGTTCGCAACAATGGTCCAATCATAGAAGATTTCAATCATAAAAAACAAACAGGGGTGGGCATTGCGAATTTAAAACAACGGTTAGAAAATCTATACGGTTCAAGGGCAAGTTTTACATTAAAAAATTGGGATCGGGGCCTTGGGGTCGAAAACATTATAAGAATCCCAATTACCCCTTCCTAGTCTTTTAATATTTGTTGGATGTAGTATCGGATATACCACCGCCACCATAGATCTTAAGTGAAAGCTCTGGATACCTATCTACCAATTGACCCAGTGGAGCTGGTCTATTTGATCGTATAGAATCCAAAAACAAATGGATTGATTCCTTTATCAGATCGAAACCTCTATGGGCATCTATGACCTTTCCTCTAAAACGGGTCACCATATCTGGCAACACAAATGGTGCATCAGAAAAACTCATATGTCCAGCACCAGATATTTTCAGTTCATATGCGAGTTTGGCCTGCGATAATTCTGCTGCGAAAGAGGCATCGATATCTTGTCCCATCCGGTCCCAATCCGATCTATTACGACCTTTCTTCAATAAGTCGTCATCACTATAAATTGGCTGACTGCGCAAAGTGAGAATAGGCTTTTTATACGCGTTATGCAATTTGTCATTAAATGTACCGCCATCCATATTAATAGCAGCTTTGATTCGCTGATCGTTATGCGATGCCAGAACAGCTACATTACCACCTAATGAGTGACCTATGGAAACAATGTTCTCTATATTAATCAGAGAAGAAAAATAAGTTCCGAGGGGTGACCCATTTGAGGTAATCTGGCTTATGACAAATGATATATCCTCCACCCACAAATCAATAGTTTTTAGGAGATAGGCCCTGTCTTGGGCAACTAAAAGAGGATCCATACGCGAAGTAGCCAATTGACCGTCAGAAAACATTGTAAAACCTCCATAAGGATGATCTATTGCCACAACGATATAACCTTGGCTTGCCCATTCTTCAAACAAGAGCCTATAATGAAGTCTTGAAACCCCGAGACCATGTGAGAAAAGGATTAGTGGAAAATTCTGATCCTTGATAATCTCAGCGTGTGGAATGGCCTGTACTTTGTAAGTTGCCATTTTAGATAAGGCCAAACTATCCTGATGACTATATCCGAAAGTGATCATTTCCGATAGAAGCCTTTTGTTGGTCATATAGAATGATGGCAACTTCAATGCATCAAAGGTAGGGTAGTAAACAGATACTGGGATATGTCTCGGGGCGTCGCTATTTATAAGATCTTGACGTGAAGGATCATTTAGCTGTGAGGAACAAACCCCAATATTATAACATCCTGAAGGCAATGGCAATTGGCCATGGCAACTAGGAATAAATGCCATTAAAAAAATCAAATGGAAACTCATCAAAGTTCTATATCTCATAATACAATTTTTCGCATGAATCATCCACCGTTGTTCAGTCAACACGAGGCAATACAAAATTATTCAGAACACTTTCTTCCTTCATCAACAATTCGATTTGCTCAACAGTTCGAGGGGCATATTCCGAAAGGTTAATAGGTCCGTTTTTGGTAATATGTATATCATCCTCAATGCGTACGGCGATACCGTGCCATTTAGGATCACAATCAGCATCTTCAGGAATATAGATTCCCGGTTCAACGGTAATAACCATGTTTTCTTCAAATGCCCCATCCAATCCGAGATCATGAACGTCCAGTCCCAAATAATGTCCAACGGAATGGGGGTAATATTGACGGCCTTCATCTAATGAGGAAATGATTCCCAATTCAAGTAAGCCTTTATAAATTATGTCACGGGACACGTCATCGACCCTCTTGAAATCACTTCCAACTATGGCCTGTTCTATTCCTGCTTCCTGGGCTCTTAAAACGAGATTATAGATTTTTTTTTGTGGCTCAGTGAATTGTCCATTAGCAGGAATTGTTCTGGTAACATCTGCTGTATAACCACGATATTCAGCGCCAAGATCCATCAATACCAGTTCGTTGCCAACCTTGGTTTTATTGTTCTCAATATAATGTAAGATACAACCATTTGCACCGGCACCCACTATGCTTGGGTATCCTTCAAATTCGCTTCCATATTTTTTATAAATGTACTCGTGCACCCCTTGAATTTCAGTTTCCGACATTTTCGGATGCATAGCCTTCATGATCTCATATTGCCCAATAGCAGATATTTTTGCAGCCTTTGATAATAGTTCAATTTCCTCAGGGGTTTTTATCTGTCTGAGGGAAGCCATAATATGATGAAGCGTTGATGGATCTATTTTATTATCGACAGTCCTTAATGGAGAAACATCCAAATTGACATTACTTTGTGGTACAGTGATGGAATGTCCCATTTGTCTTAAAAAGGAATCCAATAAATCGAAGGAATCCAAATGATTTTGGGGATCATCGGTATATGCACCTTTAGGTTGAGATAAAAGGACGGTGCTAAAACTTGAAAAATCAATTCCATTATCAATAAAGTCCTTTGTTTCATAAACCGTGTTTATTCCGAGCTTTTCCTTGGCACCGGCCACCCCCAACCTATAGCCTGTCCATTGTTCCTGATCAGGATTTCTTGGTTGGACAAATAGAATTTCGTCATATTCCGTATTGCTGCCCTTTGGGGTTTCAGAAAAAATCACCAATACTCCATTTGGCTCCCTATATCCCGATAAGTAATACAAATTAGGATCTTGATGAAAGATAAAGTCAACATCATTAGACCGATTTTGAACTGGATTTGCAAAAAATATTGCGACACTATTGGGAGGCATTAATTTTTTAAATGCATTTCGTCTTCCTTTATGAAATTCAGCGGAAAGAAAATCGGTGGGCAAATCTTCTTGGGCGATTGCCGTATGTTTACAGAACAACACACAAAGAATGATAAAAAGTTTTACTCTCATAAGAAATCATTTTTAAGAGACCAAGATATTTCATACTGCCAATTACAATTATTAAAATGTTCTGAAACACTTTAATTTCAATGTGAAATGCCTCATTTTAAACTTAGAAAAAAGTATTTAAAGTATATGGCCATTATTTTTATTTGTATTTTACTCTCGTAAAATTCATGTAGAACTAGCAAGCATCGCAGTATTTACTGACCCACCTACTTTATACAATTACGAGGCACGGTAGTGTCAAGCCCATGAGGCTATAAGGATTATTAATTTTCAGTGTTTTCACAATATATTTTTATTTGTTGGAGCCAATTATCAACTCTTTTGTCAAAATTGCGCTGCAACATACCACGAAATAATAAAGCAAAAATTCCTTCCAAGCTTTCTTCAATATAAATACTTGTTTTATCTTCTGTTTTGCGCAATTTGCAATTATTCACAAGAAAAAGCCCCAAAGCTCTCCCCGTCCAACCAAACTCAAAATTATCTTTAAGAGTGTGCACTTTAGCTCTAAATGTAAAACCCGATTTCAAACGAAAATAGCAATCGGAACGCTTTCTACCGTCAATTTTGGAAATTGAAATATCTTTATTCCAATGGGACCAATTATCGATTTGCACGAGTACTTTCCACACTTCTTCCACCTTCGCATCAATCACAATCGATCTCTCCAACGTAATTGGTGCAAAATAATTGATTGTTCTCATTTTAATTATTGATTTCAAGTCGTCACAACTTATTTAAAATAGCAAAGGTTATGAACATATAAAAATCGATTGTCCCGATCCTATTTGAGACTGTTTAATTTCAGTAATATCGTCAAGGATTCTTGGAAGGGCAAATCGCATCAAAATGACGACTGCCAATAAGGGATTTTTAGCTAAAGAGAGCGACCAGGAAAGAATTAAGAATCTAATTAACACTATAAATGGAGTAAGTATCCCTTATCGCCCTCATTTAGAAATTCAAGGTCGAAGAAAATCAAATCAATACTTCGAGGAGTTAATTTATATAAAAATAAACGTAAAAATTTGAAAGGAGTGTATAAATAAAACCAAATCCTTTGTTCATTATTATTTCATATCGGATCACAATATTTCAACACTTGCGATATTCAATTACCCATATTTAGATAACAATCAGTCGTTTATAAATCTAATTATCGTATTATTCTAATGTATGCCACGGGTACATTCGACCAGTTTATGTCATGAAAATAACTACGATCTACTGATTGAAAGGTTATCAAGAAATTTCAGGTTAAACTTTATCAAAACAAACAACAATTAAGAAAAGAAAGTCTCTTTTTGTCTGGCCTATGAAAAGGTTGGGAAATGAAGATATCAAGTTCCTGAATTTTCAGAATCTGTTGAACCAAATATATAATTGTAACCAATAGATCACTGTAATGTTGACTTCAAAATTAATTGAACTTTGATTGTAGCATTCTTCATCGATGTTACGTATTGGCAAAAAAGGGATCTGCGCAATCAAAGCGGCGTACATGTCCAATGCCTTTAAATTTAAGTTCTCTTTAAGGATAAGCCAACTGTGAAAATAAGGATCTAACATATAAAGCAAATCTACTTCCAGAGTATGTTTTACATGATTAGAATCAACTGAAAACTTGTTGATTGAGAATACAAATCCTTTATGTTTTATAGGGCGCCAAATTTAAAGCAGATCGAAAATTGTGAATACGGAAGAGGAGAAGATCATCATCTTGGGTTGTGTACAAAAAGAACAGAAGAAGCAGGAATTACTTTACAAAAAATATTTCGGTTACGCTATGACCATAAGTTTGTCATACTGTTCAAATAGAGAAGAAGCACGAGAAATCGTAGATGATACCTTTATGAAGGTATTTGATTCTATTTCCACTTTTGATCTCAACAAGCCATTTAAAGGTTGGTTTCGCAAGATTACCATAAATACGGCCATAGATACCCTAAGAAAAAATAAAAAATTCATGAATCACCTCGATATTCATGAAAACATGAACCATATACCATCCATTGAAATGGTGGACCAACTCACCATAGAGGATATTTACAATATGATAGCGAGACTTCCTGATGTGCTTAAGGTAGTCTTTAATTTGTACGAGATTGAAGGATTTACCCATAAGGAAATTTCAACACTTTTAAACATTCCTGAAAGTTCGTCAAGAACCTACCTGACAAGGGCCAAATTAAGGTTACGGGAAATGATCAACAAAAACACCAATTAATTAGATCATGACGGAGCACCTGGACAATAAAATATCACAAAAAATTAAAGACATTCTCAAAAAGCATGTTGAAGATTATGAAAAAGGTGCCTGGGAACGTTTTTTGAAGAAACGTAAAGAAAAGAAAAAGAGGATCCTTCTTTGGAGAATTAATGGTCTTACTGCATCCTTTATTATGAGTCTATCAATTGGCATCAGCTTATGGACACATGTCACCACCCCTGTACCCATTGAAAGCAAAGTTTTTAACAAGGAGATTGAACTATTGGACGATTCATTTCATCCTAAGAAGGCCCCAGAGCCATTTATGAATGAATTGAGTCAGCCTATCTCAAATAGCATTGCCGATTATCCTAAAGATAATATCATGAAGGGTCCATTGACAGATGAAACACCCCAAAATAGTAACCAAAACAAAATTCTTGCTAATCTCTTCGTTAAATACACGCTATCTCCTCAAGTGAAAAAACCAAGCTCAGGTCTGATATTTAACCCCCAACAATCTGTATCGATAAATAGTAAACTCAAGGATTCTGTAACCTTATCAGACCCCTATAATGATGTTATAAAAACAGAAGAAATAGAGGGTTCAAAAAGTAAAGTGGAACTTGGCCTTCTGATTTCACCAAGTTACGGCATAAGTTCAATGGGACAAGAAGGCTTCACTTCTTCAGAGTTTGCTGGTGGATTAGCAGTCAATATATCATTTAACCAACCTAATCTTTTTCTCAACATGGGAGCAATCTTTACTATGCAAAACATAGAAGATCGTGAACTACTGAAAGAAACAATCCATAGCAGTCAGGAAACAGAAAACTTACATAAAAACATACGTTACGGATTAAATATTCCATTAAATTTCTCCTACTACCTTCCAATCAACAATAGTCGTTTTTTTCTTCAAGCAGGGGTATCGTCTTATCTGACCCTTAAGCAAAAAGCTGAATTATCGTCTACAATTTTTCGAGAAGTTATTGTCTATCACGAAAAGGTAGGACATATAGAATCGTATATGACATCCGAGATCTATACTACAACCACAGTCTCGGACAATGACAACATAAAATTCACTTTACTAAACAATTTAAATTTTTCTATTGGTTATAGGGCACTCTTAACAGATCGATTATCCTACGAAATTCAGCCTTTTTACAAATATCCCATACACTCATCAACCGAGGATGGAGAAAAAATACATACCGTTGGAATTTCTCTTAAAATAATTTTATCCAAATAATTCTGAAGTACTGTAGCGTTTTAGAAAATGGCTGCGTATTGGGGTAAACCTAAGAACAAAAAAAAGATGAGATTAGTAAAAACGATCAATCCATTGGGTCCGACAATTTCGTACTTGCCTTATTTAGTTTTAAACATTTCCATTTTTGGTACCATAAGGCATTAACAGATGGCCCCCCAATGCCATCTTCAATTTAACATGTTTTAAATCCATATAATCCGTCTTCTATGTACATCCCAAAACAACTCATAGAATCAAAATAATTTACAATTAAAGATGTCTATCATTTTATAGATGTATATAGCATCTGAGATTGTGATAATGCTGTTACCAATTCATTTAAACAAACCTTTAAAACAAAAAATTACATGAAAACAAAAAATTCAAAGAAAAGAAAAATCACAAAATCAAGTTTAATCTTGGGTAAATCGTTCATATTTACCTTGGTTGTAGTGCTGCTCATGGCCTCATGCTCAAAAGACGATGATGGCGAAGATCACAGTCAACTCGATAAAACCATCGCTGTTATTTTGAAGACTAATCCATCAGCAACCCAATTTACCAAAGCACTTGAAAGGTCGGAGGTTTTAGGTACTTTAGGAGGTACTCAAAAATATACTGTTTTTGTTCCCAACGATTTGGCATTCAATGATTATTTGAAGAAAAACTCTTATGCAGATGTCAACGCCATACCTAAGGAAGAACTGAAGAAATTGATGTTGAACCATATGGTACCGACCTCCGTTCTTAAAACATCCGACTTAGCGAAATTGGATAAAAAGTACATCACTAGTGGTGCGAATCTATCACTTTTTATTGGTCTTGACAACCAAAAAGTCGTCATCAATGGAGCTGCCAAGCTGGATGACAAAAATGTAAATATAAATGCCAAGAACGGAGTTGTCCATATCGTGAACAGTGTTATTGTTTTACCTACAGTTGCTACTTTTTTGGAATTGGACAAACAATTTTCAAGTTTTTATAAAGGCCTGACCACAGCCACGCCTCAGACAGACTTTATTACAACACTGAAAAGCTTGAAGTCAAGTAATTCAACCTTGGCACCTTTTTCAATATTTGCACCAAATGAAGCCGCCATAACAAGTTATCTAAAAACAAATTCCTCCTGGAAAAAAGTCGAAGATATTCCAGAAAACATATTAACACCAGTTTTGAAACATCATATCGTCACTTTAAAAATGATTTCAAAAAAAGATCTGGAAGGCAGTTTGGACACTGCTAAAACTTGGGAAGGCGCAGATTTAAAGTTTACCAAGACCAATAATAAAATTACGATTAAGGATGGCGCAGGAAACGAAAATCACAACATTGCACAATTTGATATAAAAACCCAGAATGGTATAATTCATGTTGTCGAATCGATTCTTCAACCTATCGCCTCAAAATAAGGTGACTGTAGAACTTCCTCAATTCTGGCAATTCAATACATAGGACAATAAACAAATCAATAGGTAAACAGCAATTTTCTTGTCCCAAATTAATGAGTTATAAAACGAATGGAAGAGTTTCCTATTAAAACAGGAGACAATAAACGATGTAGAACAATTCATTTTGTATCACAGCTTTTATATTAATGACCCTATAAACCGATTACGAAGTCATTTGTAGTCGGTTTTTTAATTACATCCATGATAAGAACGTTTAGATTTAAATAAAAGAGAGGAAATCCTGAAACTTTTTAATTTGTATAAAAAAGCCAAATCAGTCCTTATAGATTACATTAAGTTGTGCTTTTCTCATGAGATCATAATTATTTTCAATATTCGTGACTCTAGCCATTAAGGCGCATGGATGCGGGCCTGAAAGCAATTTGGGAAGTACAAAACGTGGAAACCAGCACCAAATGAAAATTGGAAGTCCGATCTGGCGGACGCTATTCACAATTTGGGATTGGGAATGAAGCGTCCCGTTCCTGCGCAGCGGGACGGGTTAGCGAAATGGAAAGTAGAAATTGGGGATAGGGTCCAAGATTTTAAGGGAAGCGCATTGCCCGTAATGGAGCTTTTGCGGAATGGAGTGGCAATGGGCTGAGCGTATATGACAAATAATTATGGTCCTGGGCAGTTCTAAAAAAGGAATTCAATATCAGGTAGGAAATAGGGAAATAGCTCTACTTTTTCTTAATTTCTGTCTCAAACCCAAAACGTATCACAGGGACCATGGAATGATAGGCAGCTCTCGCTAATTGGGCATTATCAAAAGACATTAATAAAAGGGGTACCGAGCCAGGTATTTTAATAATCTCAAGGGAAATCAATACCAAACCAACTGTCAACACAATGACCCCAAAAGAATTATCCCCTTGCTAGTTTATATTGAATTAATTACATTAGATTATCAATGCACAAAATAGTATGGCATAATTCAAAACGAATAACTGCAGATCCTCTCAATATAATTACTAAAAGAATAAATTTGAAAACGTTTTTTGTAATATTTTCACAACTATCATTTATAGCATTACTTAATTTTTATACTATAAATGTCGCCCAGGCTCAAAACAATTCCATAATAAAGGAATTACAGCAAACCCTCGATTCTTCCCACTTCTACGATCAAAACAAACGCAAGACCCTGAAGATCCTCAAAGATCGGTTAGAGCAATTAAGCTCTGATGATTTAACCGCAAAGTTTAATCTGAATAATCAATTATTTGATCAATACAAGGTGTTTAAAAGTGATTCTGCGTATTACTATGGATTAAAGGCAAAGGACATAGCCTTTAAACTAAATGATTCTCTATTAATAAGCAAAGCCTATTTAAACATGTCAGATATAGCTATTTCTGTAGGCATGTACAAAGAAGCTTTGGATTTTCTACAAAAGATAAATGTCGATTACGTTAGAGATATCGATAAGCCTATTTACTATGGTCTATATGGAAGATGCTACAGTGACATGGCGGAATATAGTGGACTTCCTGATTTTAGCAGAAAATATAACGAGCATGCTCGTTATTACAGGGAAGAAACTGTAAATCTCACAGAAAAAGGCACTTTCTTCAATGTATTTATGGTAGCTTATAATGATTTCAGTGATGGGGAGTTCAATTCTGCTATTAAAAACTTAAAATTACTACTCACTAAAGATTTAGATTTGGGAGAAAGAGCATTGACCAATTATATTTTGGGAGAAATATACCAAAGACAGCATTTGGATGATTTAGCAGAATATCATTACGCACAAGCAGCTATTTCTGATGTAAAAAACTCGACCAAAGAATCCTTGGCCATCATCAAGCTTTCAGAATTATTGTTTCTAAATAAAAAATTAGAACCTGCCTCATCCCTAATTCAAAAAGCCTATCAAGATGCCAAATTCTATGGTGCCCAACAAAGAAAGCTTCAAGTAGGGGCCGTTCTTCCGTTAATTGAAGATGAAATTGTAAAAAATATCGAGATGGAGCGAAAACGTCTCTATTGGCAGTATATAGGCGTTGTGGTTTTTTTAGTAATCATGATTCTATTTTCGTCCATAATTTTTATTCAGTACAAAAAACTTCAAAAAGCTCGTGGTTCAATTTCAAAAGCACATACAAAACTAAAAGAAACCCATGCACAATTGCTAATTGTAAATAAGCAATTGAAAAAACGCAATCTAGAGATTGAGAAGGTCAATTACCGTCTTTCGGAAGCCAACAAAATCAAAGAAGAATATTTAGGATTTTTCTTTACGGAATATGACAACATATTCGAGAAGTTTAATGATCTCACCTCGGATATCGAAAAAAGCCTTGAATTGGAAGAATACAAAAAAGCAAGCTATCAGCTGTCCCGATACGATCTAAAAAAGGAAAAAGAGAAACTATTACAGAATTTTGATACGGCATTCATTGAACTCTTTCCCAATTATATCACAGAATTCAACAGTCTTATAAAACCAGAAAATCAAATTCAATTAAAAGAAGGGCAAACTCTAAATAAAGAATTGAGGATTTTCGCATTGATCCGATTAGGTGTCAAACACAATGACAAAATCGCGCAAATTTTAGGATATTCCGTCAATTCCATTTATGCCTATAAGTCCAAAATCCGAAATATGTCTATCGTTAAAAATGAGGATTTTGATCAAAAGCTCATTGACAATACTACAATCAAAGTCTAAAAGTTTTAAACTTTCCCTAAGAAATTAGCATTTTTTTAAATTTAAAACTTTTAAATATCTATATGGATTATCTTCATCAAATTCGATTAGACTATTGATTTTCAAATAATTAACCCTAATAACACTTGTTATTATTGTGTTTATATCTAGATGAAAATTTAGCTGTCTGTTTTGAGGTTAAAATTTTTGTTTCTTTGGGTTAATCGGAATGTCTTTTAATTATGGAAGCATGCCAATTAACTTAACTAATTCTTGACATGAACAAATCAATTTTAAAACGTAATCAAGGCAGCTACAGTCACAACATCCTTATTCTTCTCTTTTTGATGCCGATAGTAATGGTTTCACAAGAAATTAGAATGTCAGGTAAAGTAATTGATGAATTCAGTACGCCTTTAATGGGAGCCACAGTTTTAGAGCTTGGCACATCCAATGGCGTGACCTCCAACTTTGATGGTGAGTTTGAAATATCTGTCGGCAGTTTGCAGTCCTTGATAGAAATCAGTTATGTTGGATATACTACACAGACCATTAAAGCAACCAAAGACTTCGTTACAGTCCAAATGGCGCCAGATATAGCTGCGTTGGATGAAGTGGTCATCATCGGCTATGGCGAATCCAAACAACGGGATTTGACTGGGTCTGTTTCAACGGTCTCAACCGATGATATTGTGAGCCAACCTTCTTCAAATATTGGCGATGCCATACAGGGCAGAGCCGCTGGTGTTACAGTAATAACTTCTGGACAACCAGGGAACAATCCCACATTTAGGATTAGAGGTACTGGAACCATAGGCAACAACGACCCTTTAATAGTCGTTGATGGTATGCCATTGAATGGAGGCTTAAACCAGGTGAACATGAACGATGTAGAAACGTTCCAGGTTTTAAAGGATGCCTCTGCGACCGCCATTTACGGTGCCAGAGGTTCAAATGGGGTTATCATCATTAGTACAAAAAGAGGCAAAAAAGGAAAGGGGACCATCGACATTGATGTTTTTACGAGCTTTCAACAGGCCACCAATGTCATAGACGTTTTAAATGCGGAACAATTTGCAACATTAAGCAACGAAATGCTAACAAATGGCGGCTTTACACCCAACCCCAACTTTTCTGATCCATCTTCCTTAGGGAAGGGAACAGATTGGTTGGATTCCTTTTTTACCACGGGACGTCAAAACAATGTGACCCTTTCCTACGCACAGGGAAATGAAAAATCCAATATTTTCACCTCATTAAATGTTTTTGATCAGGACGGTATTATTATCAATTCAGAATACACGCGGTATATTCTACAATTTAATTCGGACACACAAATGAATGAACATATCAAGTTTGGAAACAGTTTGAAATTGAATTATGATATCAAGGACAACGGTGACAATAATATCCAAAATGCCATTTTGTCCCTACCCACCCAACCTATTTATCGTGAGAACGGAAATTATTCAGGCCCTATAGGTCAGCCTATTTATTCCGGAGATATTGAAAACCCGATCGGAAAATCAAATATTGTCAAGAACACGATTAAAGGATACAACCTCCAAGGGAATGTCTATGGGGAATTGGGACTTTTAAAGTATTTGAAGTTTAAAACCTTGCTAGGAGTAGAAGCCAATTTTTGGGATACCAGGACTTGGTCCCCTTCCTACAGTTGGGATTCTGACGTAGCTCCAAATGCTTATTTATCAGAATCTTCAAATAAAAGCTTGACCTTGGTTTGGGATAACACATTAACCTTCAACAAGGAATTTAATAGTGGAAGTTCCATAACTGCTGTTATTGGAACAAGTGCACAGGAAAATCAATTTAGATTCATAAGCGGTTCCGTTCAGGGATTTCCAAGTGAAAGCACCCAAACCCTAAATAACGGCTTGTTGCAACCCACCATTAATGGAAGCGGATCTGAATGGTCTATTTTCTCCTATTTTGCGAGAGGACAATATGATTTTAAAAACAAATATTATCTCACAGCAACCATTAGACGTGATGGTTCGTCACGATTTGGAAGTGGCAATAAATATGGAACATTTCCATCCGCATCAGCAGCTTGGAGGGTTTCTGAAGAAGCATTTCTTCAAGAATCCAAAATCATCAACGATCTAAAGTTAAGAGTCGGTTATGGGGTGACAGGCAATCAAAATATTGGCAATTATTCTTTTGCTTCGGCCTATAACACCAACTTATACAATTTCAATGGTGTTTTCGTAACTGCCGCTGTTCCCACCGTATTACCAAATTCAAATGTAAAATGGGAGTCACAGAAACAATTCAATATTGGAATAGACGCCTCACTATTCAACAGGTTTATGGATGTCACCATCGATGGCTACGTGAAAAACACTGAAGATATGCTAGTGCCTCAAACGGTACCGGTGACTTCTGGGTATTCGGATATTTATGTACCATTTATCAACGCTGGCCAAATCAGGAATCAAGGTATCGAACTGCTCCTTACCACACATAATATGAGTACTGACAAATTTAAATGGTCGACAGATGTGGTCTTCGCGTACAACAAAAATGAAGTGATAGACATTAATAGCAATACCCCACTGACTACAGGAAGCATTGGATTGAATTACACATTGGGCAGAATCCAACCAGGACAACCGATCAATGTTTTTTACGGCTTTGTACAGGACGGAATCTTTCAAACCCAAGAAGAAGTAAATAACCATGCCGTACAAGTTCCAGGCAGCGATCCTGCTTCCAGTACCTCCCCAGGAGACATCAGGTTTAAGGATTTAAATAGTGACGGTGTCATTAATGACAACGACAGAACCTTTATTGGCAATCCAAACCCAAAGTTTAATTATTCATTGAACAATACATTCCGTATTGGTGACTTTGATTTGAGCGTCTTCTTTCAAGGCGTTTATGGAAATGACATTTTTAATGCCAATCGTCTGTACACGGAAAACATGTCGGTTACTACCAATCAGTCCACCGAGGTACTGAATCGTTGGAATGGTCCGGGAACAAGCAATTCTGTACCACGGGCAGTGTTTGGTGACCCAAACAACAATAACAGACAATCCACTAGATATATCGAGGACGGTTCCTATTTGAGACTTAAAAACGTGAATTTAGCCTATACATTACCGTCGGAAAAGTTTAAAAACACCCCTTTCAGCTCTATCAAGCTTTATGTTTCCGGACAAAATTTATTCACCATCACAAACTATTCAGGATTTGATCCCGAGGTAGGACCAAACGGTATCGACAATAACATTTATCCAATAACCAAAACATACACCATAGGAGCAACTTTAGGTTTTTAAAAAAATTAGAATCATGAAAAACACAAAATATTTTATGGCCGCAATGGTAATCCTTTTTTTAAGCAGTTGCAGTGATGACTTTTTAGACAAGCAACCATTGGATACCATTAACACCAAGAATTATCCAAAAACAGCAGAAGAATTGGTCACGGTTGTTAACGGTGCGTACCAACCGTTACAATGGCCAAAACTTTATAATCTAAGAATGTGGACTTCTGATATTATGGCAGGCAACAGTATAGTTGGTGCAGGAGGAGGAACTGATGGCATAGAAACCCAGAACATGTCAAACTTTACCGTACAGCCTGATAATGCAGGAGTACTGGATTTATGGCGAGGGCCATGGCCAGGAATATTGATGACCAATATTGTCTTAAAGTCTGCACCAACGCTTGACATTGATGAAAACATAAAAGACAGATCCATGGGTGAGGCCTATTTCTTAAGAGCACATTATTATTTTATTTTGGCACGGTATTTTGGAGACGTTCCACTTACCACAGTCCCATTAAATTCTGATGACAACTTGTTCCCTTCAAGATCGCCGGTAAATGAGGTTTACGATTTAATTATCTCCGACCTAAAAAATGCTACCCAATTATTGCCACCAAAATCGGCATATGGGACCCAGGACCTTGGAAGGGCATCCAAGGGTGCTGCTTATGGACTTTTGGCAAAAGTGCACCTTACGCTCGGCAACTACCAGGAAGCAGTCGATATGATCACGCAGGTGGAAGGTCTTGGGTATGCCTTGAACCCCAATTATTACGATAATTTTAATATTGAAAATGAAAACTCGCAAGAATCCCTTTTCGAGGTTCAATACGCTTCTGATGGTGGTTACGGTTTTTGGGACAACGAAAATCAAGCATCTTGGGCAAGTCCATTCATGGGACCGAGAGGCGCCAATTTTGTTGGTGGTGGCTATGGATGGAATCAGCCTACACAAGAATTCATGAATCAATATGAACCCAACGACAAAAGAAAAGAGGTGACCGTCTTATATGAAGGCGGACCAAATTTTGACGGACTTCCCTACCAGGCCAGTTATTCCTATACAGGTTATAATGTGCGTAAATTTTTAGTGCCAATAAGCGTTGTGCCAAGTTACGACAACAGCCCTATGAATTTCCCTGTCCTAAGATATGCCGATGTTCTGTTGATGAAGGCTGAAGCTCTAAATGAACTGGGACAGACAAGCGATGCAGAAATATATCTCAATCGTATTAGAAACAGAGCGGGACTCAATGATATACCTTTAGGATTGAGCCAAGCACAATTTAGGGAAGCTGTACTCAAGGAGCGCCGTCTTGAATTGGCATTTGAAGGTCAAAGATGGTTTGATTTAATACGGGTAAACAATGGACAATATGGGTTGGACTTTCTTCATTCGATTGGAAAGAACAATGCCGC
This sequence comes from Gelidibacter sp. F63206, assembly GCF_023015735.1. NCBI lineage: Bacteria > Pseudomonadati > Bacteroidota > Flavobacteriia > Flavobacteriales > Flavobacteriaceae > Gelidibacter > Gelidibacter sp. F63206. The sequence goes on along the minus strand of NZ_JALKAU010000083.1, from coordinate 1,290 downwards.
ACAAAAGCATCTTTTGTTTCCAATACCTCAGATTGAAATCGACAGAAATCCCAATCTTACTCAAAATCCTGGATACTAAACATTTTGAATTATGAAAACATTTAATAACATTAAAACGATCACCATTGGCGTGTTATCATTACTAATGCTGTTCCTCTCGTCTTGTAATGATGATTTGGTAGACTCTTCATTTGACACTCAGGATACTTTGGGAATTTCTATTTCCGATAGTGAAATTGTCCTGAAGGAATTGCTTTTTGATGCTGCCATAGACCTCAATTGGTCCACCGGAACGAATCAAAATACCGGTGCCGCAATAAAATATACGCTCCAAGTAGACCATGTAACTGGAGATTTTTCAAATCCGATTGCTACACTGGTTTCCGATGTTCAAAACACTTATTCATTCAACACTAATTACGGAAATCTCAACAAATTACTATTGGACAATGGATTGGAACCAGATCAGACTTATGATTTAACGGCAATGATAACGGCAAACGTTTCGAACGAATCTGTGCCTACCCAGATTGCCACAGTCAATTTTACAGCCACAACTTTTAAACCTATAACCCAACACCTGTATATTGTTGGAGATGCCACTCCAAATGGGTGGAATATTGGCAGTGCCACGGAATTAAGTGCATCAACGACCCAAAGAGGCGTGTTTGTCTATGAGGGCGTGCTAAAACCAGGCAATTTCAAATTTGCAGTAAGTCAGGACGGTTGTTGGTGTCAAGATTTCTACACTAAAGATGAGACGGATGATGGCAAAATCATTTACAACGAAGGTGGCAGTGGAGATGATTTACAATGGAGCATTGAAACAGAAGACAACTATAGATTGACCTTGGATCTTTTGAACAAAACAATTACAATTGAGACTTACGTGCCTGTAGACCCTGATGAACCTGCTTTCCCAATGCTTTGGATTGTTGGTGATGCCTCAGAAAGTGGTTGGAATGTGGATTCGCCTGTGGCATTTATACAAAATGAAAATAATCCCATTGAGTTTATTTATGAAGGCACTTTTGCCCCAGGTAATTTCAAAATATTTGCTGGTCCATTGGGTGATTGGTGCGGCGAATGGTATAGACCATCTGTTGACAATCAGGATTTGATAAGCGGTCCTGTAGAGCAAAATGCAGGATGTGATGTTGACAATAAATGGCTCATTACAGAAGCAACAAAGGGCAGATATAAAATAAAAATCAATACCATTGATAATACCATAACGTTCAAAAAAGTATCGCTCTATTTAATTGGGGATGGCGGTCCGAATGGTTGGAA
>NZ_JALKAU010000082.1:0-2220 GCF_023015735.1 Gelidibacter sp. F63206 | reverse complement strand
GGTAACGTTTAGTGTATGAGCAGTGGTGTGGTTCGGTACGGACAATTGCAAACAGGTACTTGCCAGAGGAAAATCCGAAGGATTTTCCAAGTAGGCGAGAACAAGCCATTGCTTATACACACTGTTGTAACACGTTTTCATTCATTCAAATTATTAATTATTATTTCAGTCAAATTATTATCTTTTGCTTCAAGAAAAATAATTGTAGGTCCATAAACATTGTTTATTGCAAGAAGTCCATATTCTGAATTAAATAAAATTGGTCCTGTTCCATGGGTTCCAGGGTTTTCTAAATCATAATATTTAAATTCTAAATCCTTTAGTTTCTGGTTTCGAAATGTTTTTTTGTCTGACTCAATGAATTCCCTAAATCCAAAAAATAAAATATTTGAGTTTGCTGCTTTTTGAATATTGATAGTTTTTGTACTGTCAATTTTACTAACATAATTATAAATTAAAGTGTCACCTTTTCTATGAAATGAGAGCGTAAAGCTTTCAATTTTAGGTTCCCCTCCGAAATGAATAGAAGCTTCTCTTTCTGCTTTCCATTCTGTATTTTTTTCAGAACAGCTCAAGGAAATGAATATTGTTAATATATAATATTTTAGTTTTCTCAAATTTTGGCTAAAGTCAAATTTACTATAATTTTCCTACACAATAATTTTACTGGTTAGTTTATGAAATAAATGAGTTTTTATTGTGTGGGGAATGTGTTACAACGGTTTTGTATATGGCTCGTAGCGTGCAAATTAGGAAATTATTTTCGGATAAAGCACAAGCCAGATTTTTGAATTTTACTATTTATTTTTTTGTTGAAAATCGTCAAATTTAAAAATTTGGCGACTTTCCAAATATGCCTTAATTTCGATTAAGCAACTACAAAGCTATGAGCTATATACGTTGTTGCCAGTAGTTTTTTATTGATCAGTCCCAATATATTGTAATTCGTTTTTGGTCTTTGAAAGTTGAAAATGAAAGTGAACAGTTCCATCTTCCATAGGTTCTTTTACATAGTATTCTCGATTAAGATAATTCTCCGTTTCAAAATTCAATTTTTCAAATGTTTCATAATCCGCTGAAGGAAAATTATTTTTAAAATCCATCACTTTTATAAAACCTTTAGATTCTCGTATTTCCTTTGCGATTCTCGATTTGTCAGAATCCGAAATTTGAATTTTTAAAGTGTGTGCGTAGTCCATAAATCCGCCACTTTCATTATTTAGGATTTTAAAATCGTCTTTCAATTCAATATTATGTTCCGCAAATAATTTCCGTGCATCTTTTTTACTAAAAGTCCAGTCACTTATCCAAGGTGACATACATAATAAGATGAAACCTAAAGTCAAAAATGATGAGACATACTTTCCTGTTTTCGGTCGTTTAAACATTCGAAATGTCCAATAAATCAGAAATATGATTTGAAAGACTAAAATAAATGGCCAAATAAAAATCACAAGAAATTCTAATTCAGCCAGAATTGTCCAAGCTATGATTATAGATAGAAGAATTCCAGTTATAATTCCAGTTCGCTTTTTTCCCTCTTTAAATGGGAGCCAAAAACATAGGACTGTTAACCCTAATAAAACTAAACTTGTTATGAGATTAAAGTGGTTCATTCAAATTACTGGCAACGTTTATGTGTACGAGCTGTTGCGGATTTATTAATCCAATCTTTTAAGTCTATCCAAAGTTTCAGAATTCGCAAGAATTTTGTGAACTGGATGGGTTTGAGCAATGGCTTGTACACAGTGTTGGCAAATCGGTTTTATTCTTTTTTCGTTCGAGTATTTTTTCCGACATATTATTGTTAAAAAGTTCAATTTAGTCAATTCCGATTAATTACTGTTATGGTTTTCCGCATTCAACTTTTATTAATGTTTTTCGATCAGATTGGCTCGTGAAACATAAACTTTCGATTTCGCACTTTAAAACCAAAAAAAAAAATTCGATTTGGTTCGGAAGGTTTTTATCCGTCAGATTGGATTTCGCCGTACTCTTTGTCGGTTCTGATTTTCAGCCTGACTTTTGGCAATCACAGAATTTCAGTTTTTTAGCGACTTAACATTGGATTTCAAGGAATTTAAGTTTTTCCGCAATACTGATAAATTCAGCGTTGTGTTTTTCAATTACGTTTTCTGTTTTCAATCTTAAAAACCAATTTTTTTTTTCGAATTAGTTCCGCTTTTTTTTAGGTTCTGCTCAACTGTTTGCCAACGTTTA
>NZ_JALKAU010000081.1:0-12849 GCF_023015735.1 Gelidibacter sp. F63206 | reverse complement strand
ATTTAATTTGACCTCCTGAACGATTGTGCCAACATTTGTAGGGAGGTTTTTTTGTGAAAACTATAGGTGCATGGGCTCCATTTTTTTTAAAGTTAAATTGGGAAGTTGCCGCATATGGTTTGGTGCATAGCGGCAGCTATCCCAAAGACTAATTCTAACTGTTCGCTATGTGGCACTGTCTTTTATAGTGCTGCCATGTTCTTAGGGATTTAGAGTTTGCAATTGGCGATAGCGAGGTTTTTGTTGCAAACTCCAGTTGTAGCGTATCTCAATGATGAGGTTTAGGCTTGGTCACAATTGATTTTTCATGCGTGTTTTGGTTTTAAATTGTTAGTCCTGTTTTATAAACGCCTGTGCTGTCCTCTGATTAAGGTAAAACCTCAAAATATTTGGAAAACGTTAAGATTGATGCTACTTTTAAACTGTCGATTATTAAAATGAGCATCAATCTGGGTTTCTTCCAAAAAAAGGGAAACCTAAGGCGGTTTTGGATTTTGTAATGTTTGGGCTTAATACTCCCTAACATTGCATTACCTGTTGTAAGTATGATTTTTTTTGAAGCCGTTTTCCTGTCGGAACGTAGTGGGGAGCTACTGGCCATAAACAAAAAATCGTTCTCACAATTGAAATTATGGAACGATGTTTCGGAAGTATGAAAATTTCTTGCATAAAAAGCAAGGAGCGGTCTCACACTTTCAATCCGTAGGTGTCCTAATACCCTACAATAATAAAATTATTGTATGCAATTGAAAGCATACGTGAAAACCACTCACATGCCAATACAAAAGTATTAAACTTTTTGACATGGAGCGATTTCACGAAACTCTCGTCTGCTAAATAGGACTTTACGGAACGAGAAATCATCGTTTAATTCCCGATATACGGGTTATTATCTAATCGCTAATACAAATATAATAATAATATCTAAATATCCAACAGGTTGGATGATATTTTTTAAATAATGAAAAAAATATTGGAATTACGGGTGACTCAATTTGACTTTGATTTTATAAATCACGTTAAAGGTCTGAGAGAGGAAAATGGACTGACCAAAGAAGATTTAAGTCTTAAAATGGGATTGGCAAAATCTTTTGTAGGGAATGTTGAATCTTACACTCAGCGACATAAATATTCTACAAGACATATAGCTTTGTTAGCGAAAGCATTCGGATTTAAAAATATATCTGACTTGATGAAGTTTGATACTCCAAAATATGATAAAATCGTAATAACCATTCAACAGACAATGAATAAAAGCGGTACAAAGGTTATGCGTAGTGAAGTGATGAAGATTGAATCTATAAAATAGTTTTTGCTTAAGACAATGTGTTTGGCTGTTGCAAATTAACTTTTTAAGACTATTCATTCATTGAGGGTGGTAACTTACGTGGTCTTGTAATGCAAAATGGCTGCTAAAGAATAAATGCAATTGATACAGTTATATCTTCTATCGCCGTCGCTGGTGTTATTAGTAATCTGAAACAAGATGAATTAGTAAAGACAGGAGAAAAGGTTGGTAGGAAGGAGGTTTACTACAAAGCGTAAATTATGATTTAAAAACTATAAACTCAAAGACGCCCTATTGATAGAGGCTTAAAGTATTTACTGTATTAATTAACTTAAGCATATTATTCAGATGGTTAAAGCAAAAGAATAAAACTCTTATCTTTTTGTGGTAAATTGAAAGTTGAGATAGGGTAGTGGTGGTCTGTAATAGCCTTTTTCCTTTCATACACTCTTCATGCATTATCCATGGAGTATCCATGGCGTTGATACGCTATACCTATATATTGTGACCCGTCCTGACCCGTCCTAGAATAGCTATACAGATTATTAATTAAATCCTAATATAGTTATACAAATATAGTTGATAGTCCTAAAAGAACTATACAGTTGTTTTTTCATGTTCAAAGTACCTATTATAGTTCTTCCATCTTTTGTTTAATTTCTCTGATTGCAAGTGTGCTTGATCAGGGGTTAAATAATCACAGCTTGCATGTGGTCTGAAGCTGTTGTAATTAGCAATACTCTCTGAAATATACTTTTGCGTTTTCTCAAACCCCAAAATGCTGGCATGTAAATTAAATTCTGTTTTTATGATTCCATTGATGCGCTCAGCTATGGCATTCTCATAGGGGTCGCCGTTCTCCGTCATGCTGATGGCCGTTCTGTTCTTAATCAACATTGCGACATATTGATGTGAGCAGTACTGCGAGCCTCTATCTGAATGATGTATCATCGGTTCCTGATATTTCCTATTGTTCAAGGCCATCCTCAGGGCGTCTATACACCCTTGTGCGGTTGTCTCATTTTTCGAAAGCATTTAAAAAGCAATATGGGGTCACGCCGATGACTTTGAGAAAGTAATCTCGATTCAAGATTCAAAATGATTTTTTAATCGGTTTGCATCTTTTTTATCAAATCCCTTAGGGACTATCGGTAATCCCGTAGAAAACATTTTAATTCACGAATTTTATTCCTACTTAAGATTCGGTTATGACATTAAGATGGGACATATTGAAACACTATATTTTAGAAATTGTCAGTTTACTGTTCATTCTGTTGTTTGTATATGCAGCGGCGAGTAAATTATTGGATCACTCTCAGTTTTATAACGATCTAAGAAATAGTGTTTTATTTGGTAATCCAATAGCTTCAACGGTAATCTCTTGGGGAATTCCCATATTATAACTTGCAACAGCCCTGCAACTGGCTATTTCTAAGTATCATAAAGGAGGACTTTATATGGCTTCAAGTTTAATGATAGGGTTTACTTTCTATATCGGTGGAACTCTGCTTATATATGAATTTGGTTTAGCTGAGCTTCCATGCTCTTGTGGTGGAGTTATATCACAACTCAGTTGGCAGCAACATCTATTATTCAATGCATTTTTTGTCCTGTTGGGAATAATTGGAATTTACCTTCGGACTTATAAAAATAAACCTATAAAATCCCGATCATAAACTATGGGATGAAAAAATATTATTGCGCAATAATATGTAAAGTTGCCTAAACTTGAAATAGGCAAATTGTTTAATCATTAAATTATGAAAATATGAAAAAGTTTAAGTTTTTAATACCAATGATGGTATTTGTTATGGCCATTGGCATGGCCTTCGCTTCTAAAATCAACCCTGATACAGGGTTGTGGGTTGAACGAAATGGAGTTCCTTATCAATTACAAAGTAATCCTTGCACGAGTAATAAAGAGGTGGATTGTCGTGTTGTTTTTGCAGGCGATCCCAATGCTGTTGAACATCAGGTTTATACAGATCAGAATTTTATTAATCAGAAGAAGGGAGGAACTTTAGATTCATATATCCTTATGGAATAGATTTTGAGAATGAGAAGCCCTTTGAACGATTTTAGTTCAAGGGCTTCTTTGCATTATTTAATTAATATCGCTTTTTGCCGCAAAGTTCATTAAGAGCTTATCGTCGAGATATTTTTGAGCAATTATAGGGATGTGTTCTCTTTTTATGGATTTTATGATGTTATCAACCTGGTCTTGTTTATAGTAAGGTGTTCCATATTGATAATGGTTATATAAAGACTGCAACATTCTTTTATTCTTATTTCTGGCTATATTGCTATAGTAGTAATTACGATTGGATCGCATTACTAATTCAAACATTTCTTCATTCACACCATTGACTTTTAGGTTGTTTACCATTTCTATAAGGTCATTTTCTACTTTAGGGAAATCTTCAATAGAACAGCTCAATATAAGATTTATAAATTGAAGTTTATTTGATAAATCAACACCATTTGCAGCAACTGAAATATAAACTGCTCGTTCTTTTTTAAAACGCAATTCATTTAAGCGAAAACTTAAAATTCCAGTCAAAAGATCATATTCTATTTGTTCTTTAAGTGATATTGTATCTATTGATTGTCTTAAATAAGTTTGAAAAACGTGGACATTTTGGATAGGTAGGTCAGGATGGTATATTTTTTTTAAGGGAGTTTTAGGTAGAGATATTGGTAAATGCTCCTTATCTGTTTCTAAAAATATATTTTGTGATTTTGACGGTAAATTTCCTAAGTACTTTCGTAAAAGGGGAAGCGTAGTTTCCAAAGAATAATTGCCCGTAATCACAAAAGTGAGATTTTCTGAATCTTGCATCAGGCTTTTATAAATTTGATATGCTTTTTTATAATCGACTGCTTTTACACTTTGATACCGTTTGGTACTCATACGCATTGGAATATTATTTCCCCTATTTTCTTGCACAGTATTAATAAAATCCTTTTGTACCCTATCAATACCATGAAACCTCATATAGTGTATTTCCTCTTGTCGTTTCCAATCGTTAAAAGCCTGCATATCCCATCTTGGTTCGACCATGTATAAATAAATTAATTGTAGAGCCTCTTCAAAACTATGAAACGATACCTCTCCTTTTATTCCGGAATCTTGGGATGATATATAAGGGCGGACACTATAGGAAAGTTTAGTATCATGCAATGACTCATGAAGTTGAAATTTATTATAATTTCCCACACCTGAATGTTGAACAATATCTGGAATCAAAATGGCACTATAAAAATCTTCTTTTTGGACGTTAAATGCGCCTTTTGAGTTAAAGCCATGAATAAGGATGTCATTCTGATGTCTGTCCTGCGAAGGAATAAAGGGTTTAAGAACTAATTTGAGGCCATTTTCCAAAGTTATTTTGTGTGCTCCAAATTCATCCATTCCATGATCGGTAAAATTTACAGGTTTTAATTTATCAATCTGTTCGAGAGATAAAAGTTTTTTAGAAAGAGATGGTTTGAATTCATCGTTCTTGATTTTTTTACTTTCCTTGATCCATTGCCTAATTTCTGTTTCATTTATTTTTAAGTCCTTTTCTCCCGGAGTGATTATTGCAATATCCTCAGGCATTTCTTGAAAGTGCTTTTTTATAAAGCTATTAAACTCGTTTAAAGAAAGACGTTCCAAAAATTCAATTGACATGATTGGTTTTTGAATCATTTTGTCCTCAATAAAATGGGCTCTAATTTGTTTATTCCAATACTGTGGACTAAGGGTGTCTATTTGGGATAATTCATTAATGGTTTCTTGCTTATAAGCCTCAAACTCATCTAAAGTGAATCCGTTTCGATTAATCTCCTTAATGATAGAAAACGCTTTTTGAACTCCTTCCTTTCCGTGACTTTTGTCGACTTTTACTTCTATTCTAATTGCTGGTAGCCATAGATCTTGTGCTGCATATATCTTATAGGGAATATTGTATGAGGAAGACATCGCTTTTCTAAATCTTTTATTGAGCATTCCTAATCCCATCTCTTTGGTATGATTACTGTTAAAAGTATAGGTTTCTTCAAACTGATTACTATTATTATCCCTCATGAAAAAACGAAAAACTATAGGGGTTTTTTCTATTTCACTATCCTTTACTGCGTCATTAAGTAGTACAAACTGGTTTTTTCGTGCCAAATAATTCTCTTTACAGTCTATTGGTAATTTTGGAGTTGGTGTATTTTTTATGTCACCAAATATGGTTTTGATCATTTGCATCATTTCCTCTTGGTTTTCAATATCACCAACAACGATTAACGCCATCCGATTGGGCTTGTACCAATCTTTATAAAAACGTTGTATATTGTAAATGTCCAAATTCCGAATGTAATTTTGATGGTTTACAGGGGTTTGTACTTTGTTCATGCAATCAGACAATAGAGATGCTGCTTTTATAGTTGAGTATAAGCTAGGTCCATTACCATATAGATACTCCTGAAAAAAAATTTCTTTCTCACTATCAATATCTTCTTTATTAAATAAAATGTTTCCGGAAGCTATATCCCGGAAAAATAAAAGTCCAGTTTTAAAAGCAGCTAAATTTCCAGAGGGATGATTAAACGTATAAACCGTTTCATTTGCTCCTGTCGCTCCCCCGATGTCGCCCGCCTGCATTTGAAGTTCACTTAATAGCTGTACATCCCTTGCAATTTTGGCATAATGTTTAGTGCGAGCAAATGGCAAGTGTTCCAAGAAATGAGCTATTTGGCCTTGATTCTCCATTTGATATCTACTACCTGCTTTGACAATTAGATCCATTGATACTTTTCCTGTTTTTTGTGCTAATGGTTTGATGTAATATGTAAATCCGTTAGGTAATTGACCATAAATAATCCTTGAATCCAAATTGGAAATATCTTTTAGACCTTTGTAGCTTTGGGTTTGTCCTTGTATGTTTAAAATCATCATATATGCCAGACTTAAAATCCATTTTATTTTCATCATAGAATGTTTTAAATTAATAACCACTATTTTGAGTTAGTTTTGGGTTTTTTAAACGTTCGTTTGCGGGAATAGGATACCAAATATCTGTTTCCTGCCAATCTGTATTTGGTTTTTGGGATAAAACAGAACTTTTTCCAGAACGTTTTAAATCAAACCACCGATGTCCCCATTCTGCAAAAAACTCTTTTCTTCGTTCTTTAAATATTGTTTCCAAAAGCTCGGACTGGGTAATATGAGGATTGTATTCAGAAATAAGTACAATTTCAGCACGCTCCCTTATTTTGTCAACGTCGGCAATTGCGTTTTGTAAATTTCCTAAATGGACATTAGCTTCCGCTCTAATTAAATATTGTTCCGCCAATCTCATTACCATGGAATATTCATTTATTTTCCCTCCTGACGCATCGTACTGGATTTTATATTTATGAGGATAGAACAAAATCTCATTATTAGAGGTAAAACTTTCAACCCAGTTTATCCAGCGCAGATCCTGTTGGTCTGACCATTGATTCAGAAAGGATTCTGATAAGACTGCAATAGGTGTTTTAGTTGTGGAAGGAATAAAGAGATTACCTTCATTGGTATGGGTAAAACTGCTTCCCCATCCTAAAGGTGAAATTTGCCAAATAGCTTCTTCACTATTTGCTAAAAACACATCGTTAGGATTTTTCAATAATCTATAATGTACCTCCTGATTGATGACTTGACTGCTATAATATTCTGCTTGTTCCCAATTTTTCAAATAAAGATGGGTGCGGGCCAATAAAGCCATAGCGGCATAGATATTTGGTCTTGTACGTTCGGCATCAGGATAATCTTTTTCTAATAGCGTAATTGCATCTTCTAAATCCACTATAATCTGATCAAAGACAGCAGTTATACTGTTTCTAGGAGTTATTGCATTTTTATGGTAATCTGTGCTTAGCAGTAGTGGAACTTCTCCAAATAAATTAATCAACTGGAAATAAGTGAAAGCACGGATAAACTTCGCTTCACCTTCTAGGCTTTTTTTTGTTTTTTCTGAAAGGGCATTTGAGTTGATACTATTTTCCAATATAGCATTGACCATATATATCATGTTATAGCATCCTGCCCAAAGGTCCAGGTTCCAGCTATTGGATGCGTCTATAGCATTTTCTCCAAACTCCATTATCTGTACGGTAGTCGAAGTTGTGATAAAGTTATCAGCGGTTAAACCTGCTAAAAAAGTTACTGACCTACTTCCTCCGTTGGAAAAAGAAGCGTTAAACAATCGGTTGTAAATACCTGTCATCGCACTGTGGGCAGTTTCGTCACTGGAGAAAACTGTTTCACTAGTAATTTTATGATTGGGAACTTCTACTTCAATAAAATCTTCGCAGGCACTCACTGAGAGAAGCAAGGAAAGAAAGAATAACTTAGTATTTTTATTAAATATATTTTTCATTTTTTTAAGGTTTTAAAAGTTAAGCTGAACACCGGTAGTAATGTTTTGCAGGGCAGGAAGGTTCATTTCGGCACCCAAATGAGGATCTAATCCTATGTAATTTGTAAGGGTGAACAGGTTTTGGGCATGTATGAATATCTTAAATTGACTTAAGCCAGTTGACTTTATGAGTTTATCCGGAATGTTATAACCTAAGCTCAATGTTTTCATCCGGACATAAGAAGCGTCCGTAATTACAAAATCACTATTATAAGCATTGTTATATGCCATAAGAGCGAAAATGGATTGAGATGCAGTTTGGGTTGAAGAGGAATTTTCGTGTTCGTTTAAATTTACTTGGTTCGGTAAATTATTTCCCAAACGTCCAGGTGGAACCGCCATAAATTTATACCCATCTTGCTTTACAAACTCCAATAGAAAGTTTAATGAAAAGTTTTTATAATTAATTTGATTTTGAAGCCCGCCATAATACTGTCGTCCTAATTTTTTTACACTAATCTGGTCATTAATATTATAGACTCCATCTCCGTTTACGTCTTTTATGGTATAAAGTCCAGTTTCAGGATCTACCCCTTGGAAATTATAGAGTATCTTCAAGTTTAATGGGAATCCTACACGATATGTATTTCTATAAGATGTTTCCTCTATATGTGGGAACCTGATTAATTTGTTTTGAGGAATGGTAAGGTTGAAAGAACTACTCCACGTAAAGTCATTGGTTTTAAGATTATCAGTATGTAATTCAAATTCCCATCCCGTATTTTGAACCGTCGCTGGATGGTTGGCTTCTACAAGGTTGAAACCGGTCATTGCTGGCAATGGGTACCCAACTAATTGGTTGGAGGAGCGATTGTTGAACCAAGCTGTATTAAGGCGGATTTTATCTTTTAAAAAACCTAATTCTAATGCAGCTTCCAGCTTTTTGTTTGTTTCCCAGGAAAAGTCCGGATTGGTCAATTGGGTCGGATATAGTCCACCAGGCCCTGGTGTGGCTTGGTAGGTATCAAGATATCGGTAATCTCCAATTTGATCGCTACCCGTAATTCCATAGCTGCCTCTCAACTTCCCGAAGGATAGGAAAGATGATTTTTTCTGAATGAAGTCTTCGTTTGAAAACATCCATGCTGCTCCTATGGCTCCAAAATTGGCAAATTGTTTACCTGGGCCAAATCGGGACGACCCATCACGCCTTCCGGTAAGGTTCAAAAAATAAGTGGATTTCCAATTGTAGCCAAGACGTGCAAATACAGCATTATATTTATAGCGCGTTTCCAAATTGTTATTTATTGAGATTTTATCAGCAGCTGCCAAATTACCCATCAATTGTTTATTGGAATATCCTGTGCCAATCATTATTAGGCTATTACTACTATTTTCCTGAAATGTAGCTCCCACCAATGCGTCAAGACTATGGTTACTAAAGCCTTTTGTGTAGGTTAATTGAGGTTCGGCAATCCAAGATTTCCGTCCAATCAATGAGTGGCGGGAGGTATTAGAAACCCTGTGCCATATTGCGGGATCATAAGTTTCAATAGGAGTTAATATTTCATCTTCGCTATTTAGATCTGTATAACCCAAGTTGGCTTTTAGGGTGAATTCATCTAAAAGTTGATATTCTATTCCTATATTTGTAATGAGGTTTTTTACTGTTGCGCGACTATCATTTTTTAATGCGGCAAACGGGTTGTCCCATGTAGAATTTTCCCAATTTAGGCTTCCGTCATCGTTGTAGGTGGCAGGGGCATTTGGAGGAAGCGTGAAAGCTATGCTTACAAATGTGGCATTACTAAAAAGGTCATTATCATCTAATCCATAATTCGTCGTCAGGTTCAGCCTGAATTTATCATTGTGCGAACGGTGATTAAGGTTGAAGTTAAAAGTTTTTTTCCTGTAGGAGAAATCCCCAGGAAAAACTGAGCTTTGTTTATGTGATGAAGTGCCTACCAAATATGAAGTGTATTTGTTGCCGCCTGAAATGCTGAGATTTATATTTGACATGAAGGCCGTTCTTCCAAAAAATTCTTTTTGCCAATTAGTGTAACGGTCTTGATCCCAAACAAGCAAATCAAATGCATTAAATTGGCTTGGTACAACACCATCATTTTCAAATGCCTGTTTACGTAACTTTAAGTACTGTGGCGTATTGAGTAAATCCACAAAATGAGAAACCCTACTGATACCACTATAAGCACGTGCTTCTACTTGTGTTTTTTCACCAGCTTTCTTTTTTTTGGTGGTAATCAATATGACTCCGTTGGCTCCTCGGGATCCATAAATGGCGGTAGCATCGGCATCTTTTAGGATCTCGATACTCTCAATATTGCTGATGTTAAGTGTGTTTAAAGGGTCAGTTCCCGTAACCAATAAATTGTTTAAACTAAAGAGCGAACTTGAATTGATGGGCATACCATCCACGATATATAAAGGTAGGTTTCCGTTGTTGTCAAATGATTTGCGCAAGCTGTTTTGTCCGCGAATATATATTCGGGGTGCAGCACCGGGAATGCCAGATCTTTGGGTTATTTCAACCCCTGCCATCCGTCCTTGCAAAGCTTCCAAAGGACTCACAATGGGTTGCAATTCTATATCCTTAGCCGTAACCCTTGTAATACTCCCCGTCCTTTCCCGATCCGTAGTGGTATAATACCCCGCATTGATTTGTACCTCTCCTAGGGCTGTCGCATCCTCCTGTAGTGCGACATTTATGGTTGTGCGATTTTGAATTGGAATGGTAAGCGTGGTATATCCCAAATAGGATATTAGGAGTGTGTCCGTTGCTTTGGCGGTAATGTTGTAGTGTCCATCAAAGTCAGTGACCACTCCGTTTTTGGTGTTTTTAATAAGAACATTGGCGCCGGAGACGGGCAGTTTGCCATCGGTAACTTTTCCTGAGACCACAAAATCCTGTTGTAAACTATTTTTAAGGGGTTTTTGTTTAACAATTATTGTATGGTCTTTAGTCACTAAAATATCCAAGTCTTTAAAGGATAAGCTTTTTTGTAATAGTTTATTTGTAGTTATCGTTCCCTTTTTTACTTGAATGCTGGGAAAATCCTTAAATAAATCTACCTCGTAAATAAAGTTGTAATCTGTTTGGTCCATGATGAGATCAAACACTTGATCCACTGTCAATGTTTTATCCTCATCAATTTTGATTTTAGAATTTTGGGAGATGACATTATCTGGTGTTAGGCCAAACACCATTGCACAGCATAGGAAAATGAATGTTCTCATCATGACTATTAAAAACCTTCTTCTGAATAGAAAAGCAGTATTAGTTAATTTAATTTGCATAAATTTGTAATGTATTAGTTAGTTGAACAATTAATTAATATTCATTTAAGAGGGGTGTAGTACTATACTTGCAGGTAGAAACTACATCCTTTCTTATATTATCGTGCCAACACGCCAGCTGGCCCTTTCACTAAAATAGTCCACAGGACTATTTTTACGTTCCGTCCGGGTTTGAACATTGTTCCCTTTTTTTTGGAATTTACTCTAAATGTTTTATCATATTTATTTTGGATATTGGTTATACTTGAATGATTTATACGAATAGTGTTGTTTTATTTTACCTGTTTTTATTTAAGAAATATTGTTTTGTCAATTATTTCATAGTTGTCCAATGAACTAGACATGATCACTGACATAATATCTTCGATGTTTTGATGTTTTCGCAATACGCCATTAAATTGAACCTTTTCAAGAGATTTATTTTCAAAAACCACATTCACGTCATACCAACGGGAAAGTGATGCCATGATTTCCTTTAATGATTTTTCTTTAAAGCTGAATATGCCGTCTTTCCATGATACTTCTGTTTTAACATTAACTGTTGAAACGGTTAATGTATTAGTAAGCACATTTATATTGGATTGTTGGCCGGGAATCAAATTTTGAGTTTTGTTTTGATAATTTAACGCTACTTTGCCTTCAACTAAAGTCGTGTAAATATTTGACTCATGTTTATAAGCTTTAACATTGAACTCTGTACCTAATACCTCTATCTCTTGCTGGTTGTGAATGACCTTGAATTTTGCTCCTTTATGTTTCGAACTGTGAGATACTTCAAAATATGCCTCACCATACATAAGCTCTACCTGACGGCTTTCGCCGTCGGTAAAACTTACTGGGTATTTTAGTTGTGTTTCAGAGTTCAACCATACCCGTGTACCATCTGCGAGGGATAATTGAAACTGCCCGCCTCGTGGGATTGTAAGATGGTTATAGACTAATTCTCGGGAAGTACTGTTATTATAAATTATCTGCTCGCCATTACTTGTAGCGTTTTGAGTTTGAATAGACGTGTTTTTTTCTAAAGAAATTGTTTCTCCCGTTTCAAGCGTTAAGGTGGCTTTGTCCGTACCAGGATGGATGTTATGGCGTACTATTGTAGCACTTGGTGCTATGATGTCGTTATTTAACACACGATCTCTAAAAAAATAAGTTGATGCCATAATACCCACTACAACTGCTGCCGCGGCATAACGCCATATTCTTCTTGTTGAAGATCTTCTTTTTTCATGCTTCGCAGTTTTTAGGATGTTTTGATACATCGTTTGTGCTCGTTTCGGTTCAATGTCAGGGATCTCTTCAAATAGTTGCATTACCTCATTGAAGTTAGGTAAATTGTCCGTCCCTTTTGTTTGTTTTACATATTTGATGATTGTTGCGATTTCTTGTGACGTACAATCATTTTTAACAAACTTTAGCAGGAGTTTTTGTATATCGGGTACTTGATTCATTCGTGCCTAAATTATCGGTATCTATATAAACAACCATTGAGAATCATTTTTGTGTTACTCAAAAGTTATTTTATTTTCAGAAAATGAACAAATCATACCAAATTGCAGAAGCATAATATCTGTTAAACCTCTTTAAATTCAAGGTGTCTTGAGTATAATTGCTATGAAAATCAAATGTGTAAAAAAAGGTGGATTTTTTTTGAAAAGTGGTGTAACCCTGAATTTTTAAATATTATTTCAACCACTTAAATGCCAATAGCAAGAGTGTAAAGGAGATGTCGCTGTTTTTTAAAAGAAAGACTCGAAGCGCTTCAAGGGCTTTGTTCATTTGGCTTTTTACTGTATTTATTGAGATGCCTAATTCTTGGCTGATCTCTTTATAGCTTTTGCCTTCATTCCGTGACATTTCGAAAATTAATCTTCGTCG
>NZ_JALKAU010000080.1:0-15907 GCF_023015735.1 Gelidibacter sp. F63206 | reverse complement strand
ATTTAATTTGACCTCCTGAACGATTGTGCCAACATTTGTAGGGAGGTTTTTTTGTGAAAACTATAGGTGCATGGGCTCCATTTTTTTTAAAGTTAAATTGGGAAGTTGCCGCATATGGTTTGGTGCATAGCGGCAGCTATCCCAAAGACTAATTCTAACTGTTCGCTATGTGGCACTGTCTTTTATAGTGCTGCCATGTTCTTAGGGATTTAGAGTTTGCAATTGGCGATAGCGAGGTTTTTGTTGCAAACTCCAGTTGTAGCGTATCTCAATGATGAGGTTTAGGCTTGGTCACAATTGATTTTTCATGCGTGTTTTGGTTTTAAATTGTTAGTCCTGTTTTATAAACGCCTGTGCTGTCCTCTGATTAAGGTAAAACCTCAAAATATTTGGAAAACGTTAAGATTGATGCTACTTTTAAACTGTCGATTATTAAAATGAGCATCAATCTGGGTTTCTTCCAAAAAAAGGGAAACCTAAGGCGGTTTTGGATTTTGTAATGTTTGGGCTTAATACTCCCTAACATTGCATTACCTGTTGTAAGTATGATTTTTTTTGAAGCCGTTTTCCTGTCGGAACGTAGTGGGGAGCTACTGGCTAGAAACAAAAAATCGTTCTCACAATTGAAATTATGGAACGATGTTTCTCTTAGGGGAAAAAATATGAAGAATTGAAAAAACCAATTAGCGGCCTAGCTCCTTCGATATCGTGTGGAAATCCGGATGAAAACCTTAGAGATAAATCTCTTGTCCATCGAAGTACAAACGCATAGACCGCCCATTGGAAGTTTCAAATATATGAAAAAACCAAATAAGGCGACTCTATGGTTGACTCTCTAGGACTTTAATTTTCCGGATTAATTCCCGATTAGAGAGACATCATTAGTTAAAGCGCTCAGCGCTTAACTATTAGTGTCGCATTAATTACTATACAAATATAGCAAAATATTGTATTCATACAAATAATTTATTAATTAATTATATTTTTATATGAGTTCTTCTAAGAAATCAAGATTGGTATCGCCTGATTATAGAGTACGTTTAGGAGCAGAGCTGAAGTTAGTTCGTGACAGTTTGTATTATACTAAGAGTATGGTTGCGGAGATGTTGGGACTGTCAGTAATCACAATTGGTAATATTGAAAAGGGTGTAACGATTAATATTGATTACTATGTTGAATATGCTAAATCAGTTGGATATCCTCTAGGAACATTAACTGAATACAACATAGAAATGAAACCATTATATCCTTTATCTCAGGATATTTCTGGGGATATTAATTTTACAAAGGTCATTCATATAAATATTTTAGAATCGGGATTCCTTGATGAGAAAAGAACATTGGAAGAAATTAGAACTCAATTATATATTACTAATCCTGATTTAAAACTTCTTATAGATAAAGCAAATATTTCAAGCATCTTAGGGCACTTAAAGAGAGAAAAACTTATTAAATTCATCCCTGGAACTGATGGAGAACGGGGTATTAAAAAAGGAGCTTATAAGAAAGTTACTGAATTAAAAGAGTAGGTGAGTTGTTTGAATCAAGATGAATTAATAAAGACGAGATAATAGGTTGGAAGGAATCAAGTTTACCTCAAAGAATAAATCAGAATCAAAATTTTTAAACTTAAAGACACCCTGCTACTAGAGACATCAAGTTTTTGTCATTTTAAATCAGTAAAAGGTGGTAAAAAGGTGGTCAAAACAAAAGAATAAAATTTTTATCTTTTTGTGGTAAACTGAAATTTGAGATAGGGTAGTGGGGTCTGTAATAGCCTTTTTCCTCTCATACACTCTTCATGCATTATCCATGGAGTATCCATGGAGTATCCATGGCGTTGATACAATTAACGATTGAAGATTGAAAATTGGAGATTGATTTTTGAATAACGAGTAACGAATAATAAATATCTAATAACGAATAATGGTCAACTCCATACAGGGATATTCATTACACAAGACAGTTTTAGGATTGTGGACTGTGGGGGAAAATACCAATAATGATATAAGGTTTTTTTTGTTCCTTTTTTTAAACTTTGCTTTTTTTCAAACTCCCCTTTTTTCAAACTCCCCTTTCTTCACCTTCGTTGCACTACGGTGAATTCATTCCCCAAGTTTTATTCAAACTCCCCGTCCAAACTGCGGCCAACGCGCCGGCTCGCCCCTTCGCTAAAATAGTCCACTGGACTATTTTTTTACGCTCGGTCGCCTCTTTGGCTAAAGAGGGGAGCTGGATTGTGAAGATTTATGAGTTTTGGAGTTTGATGTTTTTTATTTTTTTATTAATGAAGAGGTTTGGAGTGGTCTTGTGTTTATGAGTAGGTCATCTTTAAAACATTTGATTTTTGTATATTTGCACCCTTCCGTCTTTAAGCACAATGCTGCGCTAAAATCCATCTTCCCTTTAATCCCAATATATTATCGAGGAAAGGATTTTTTTGATTTGTTATTTAGCCTTTACCATTTAATAAATCGTAGACTTGATCATAGGGTAATCCCAAATAATCGCATGCCTCGGCAATAGTGATCAATTGGTGCTTCTTTTTTTTGTGCAGCAGTCGGATATCGCGCAATATGTCTCTTGCATAACGTTCGCTCTTTCCCGTTATCCAACAAATATCCTTGCTGTATATACAAATTCTTTGCATCAGAAGATTATTTTAAGATAAAAAAAGTTAATGGCAGTATTTAGTCAGCAGCCCGCCCGTACCGTCGGCCTGAACTAATTCCGGCAGAAAATGGTACGTTCGGGCGAGTCAGCAGTCAGCAGTTGGCAGGCTTCAGTGATCCGTTTAGAGTTTGCGGAAAGTAATTCCCAAATATTACGGAGGTTCGATCTGTTTTTTTTGCTTTACCTAGTCGTTGTCGGATGACGGTGGACTGGCAAGTTAACTGAGATGTAGGTTTTTGATTTAGTCATGATAGCGGGATTAAGTTTAGATTTAGGATTTTTTTTTAAAATTTCATGGCGCTTGTAATAAATCTTTTTATTGCGAAGCGATTGATTATTAGGTTTTTATTGTCGATAGATCAGCTGATTCTATCAGGGAAACTATAAAATTAATTGTGACGTTCATAATTTACCTCCAGATTTCTAACTTAGTAATCCCTTTGAGAACACAAATTATCCTTGTGAGCACAAAACTTTACTTAATTCTGCGTAAAACATTGATTAAAAAAGTGTTATGAGGTGCTTTTGGGTTAAACGGATTGTTTTTTTTCATATGTTAGAGGCTCCAATCAATCTTCATACTTATGAAAGAGACTACTTACTCTAAAATTTGGATGGCGGATGGCATTCTTATTTTTGTATATAAACCACTTCCTGTCCTTGATTATAGCACGGCAAAAATTGTGGTAAATGAACGGCTTCATTACCAGCAAGACGTTTCCTATCCGGTATTGTGCGATCTTCAAGGTATAAAGGATGCTGATAAATCGGCACGGGATTATCTTGCGAATGAAGGTTCGTTTTTATTAAAAGCTGTAGCACTGGTTGACACAAGAGCGATTATAGAGGCGCTATTGCGTGTTTATATCCACAGGAGCAAACCGCTCATTCCGACGCAGTTGTTTGAAAATCAATATGAGGCTATGCATTTTCTAAAATCCTATCGCTGATGCAAAGTCCGTTTAATACACATCGACTACAGCAAATCCAACGGTTGATCATGACATTGATTGTAGGCGGGGGATCTTATCTAATAGAACGTTCAGAGGAAGATGATGATATTGAATTGGTGCTTTTGACGGCCAACCTCTTGGTGGAGGAACTGGCCGATACTTTGCGGTATGTGGGGTATTTAGATTCGCCGGAGGCCATCAAGGAATATGTAAACATGATATTTGTTCTGGATACCGGTTTTCAAGTGCGGTATGTCAACAACACCGTTCAGACGTTATTGGGACAGGAATTTGATGTGTTACTAGAGGCTCCTTTTTCTGATCTGTTAACGGCAGAATCATTGTCAAGTTGGCAATTGATTGCGAGGGATTTGCTTTATGAAGACCATTATCACGGGATACATGACCTTTCTTTTAAGGTTCCGGGGGCGTTAACCAAAAGGTGCACTTGTGCTTTTAGTACCGTTTTCATAGCGGAATGGTCTGTATCATTTATTTTGGTGACCACCTTTGAGACTTCACTGAACAGATTGTTTATAGAAGATAGAATCAAGGCTCTATTAGCCTCCCGAGATTTGCGATCTCGTGCAAAACCAAACCCTCCCTTTAAACTATCCAATGAAAAGGATGTTCGAATTATTCAGGGCGTTCGGGATCGTATTCTCCAAAACATTTCACAACCGCTACCTGGATTGCGGGTTTTGGCCCATGAATTTGGTACCAATGAGCACAAATTAAAAAATGGCTTTAAGCAATTGTATGGCACTTCTGTTTACCGTTTTTTAACCCAAGAGCGCTTAAAACGAGCCAATATGCTTCTGCAGAATACCAGCCTACCGGTAAAAGGAATTGCTCAAATGACCGGATTTAAAAACATGTCCCATTTTTCGAAAGCATTTAAAAAGCAATATGGGGTCACGTCGATGGCTTTGAGGAAGTAATCTCGATTCAAGATTCAAGATTCAAAGTGATTTTTTAATTGGTTTGCATCTTTTTTATAAAATCCCTTAGGGACTATCGGTTATCCTTTTGAAAACATTACAATTCACGAATTTTACTCCTACTTAAGATTCTGTTATGAAATTGAGATGGGAGATATTGAAACACTATATTTTAGAGATTGGCATTTATTTGTGTGCGTTCTTATTTGTGTATGCTGCTGTAAGTAAGTTGTTGGATTTTGAAACCTTTGAAACCCAGTTGGGTCAGTCACCGTTATTGAGTGCTTATGCCAAACCAGTGGCCATTGGGGTGCCATTATTGGAACTGCTTATATCGTTTTTCTTAGTGTTTAAGCGCACCAGACGGATTGCTCTATATGGTTTTTTTGCCATGATGGTGATGTTTACCACCTATATTGTGATTATCCTGAACTTTACTGATTTTGTGCCTTGTTCTTGTGGTGGGGTGTTGGAAGCTTTGGGGTGGACGGAGCATTTGATATTTAATATTTGTTTTATCATCCTTGCACTTATCGCCTTGGTGTTAAAAAAGAAACAGGATGATTCTCAAAAAATGAGTTTGATAAAACCTAGATTATTTATTATATCAATAATAAGTATCTTTATTGGAGGAGTTATATCTGTCAGTACATTATATCTATTATCTGAAAAAGAAATACAAAGAAACAACAGTTTTTTGCGCAGGTATCCACCACATCCTGTAACCACAATAAAAGGTTTAAATATCAAGTACAATTCCTATTATATAGCGGGAGTTGCAGAGGACCGTATATATCTTGGAAATACTAGTGCTCCTGCTCATATTTTGAGTGTTGATACCATGCTTTCAAATATAAAAACATATGCGATAAAGCTGGATAATGAACAACAAATTACTTTTTTTTCTCCTCAAATCAGGATACATACACCATACTTTTTTTTGATTGATGGTAATGTGCCTGTTATTTTTAAAGGAAAAATATCCGATTGGGAAGCAAAATTATTCTGGAGAGGAGATAGTAACCATCTCATTTCGCAAGTTGAACCTGTATCACCCACACAATTTGTTTTTAGGAGTATCGACAAGAAAAGTAATCAAAATGTCATTGGTCGCTTTGACTTCGAAAGTTATGATACCATTAGAATATCTGATAATTTGTTACAAAAACAGACTGATGGAATTTTTGACACAGATGGTCAGTTAAGATATAATTCGGAATTAAATCGCATATTATACGTGTACAATTACAGGAATGAATTTATAACATCAGATATACAGCTCAAACTTGATTATCATGGACGTACAATTGATACGGTAAGAAATGCTGTAATCAAAATAGCTTCCACAAATTCAGGTAAGGTCAGGACTCTTGCTGAGCAACCACTGATAGTAAATCGGCAAAGTTATTCTTTCGGAAAATACTTATTTATTAAATCCGATAGGTTAGGAAAATATGAACCAGAAGAAATGCTAGGAGATGCTTCAATTGTTGATGTTTATAATTTGAGGAAGCATACTTATGAGTTTAGTTTTTACTTATATAATTATAAAAGGGAGAAAATAACGAGTTTCCAGATTTATCGAAATATTTTAATTGGACTTAGTGATCATTATATAGTTCTATATCGTTTACAACCATTAAATTTTGAACTGAACTATTAAAAATATACGGCTGTATCAGGGGAAGATCGAAAACCTGTGAAAGAGTAGATCTTAATAATTAAATTTTAATATCATGAAAGTAAAAATTTTTAAAATGGTTTTGCCAGTGTTTGTGTTGATGCTGGCGGTAGTTAGTGCTTTTGCTTTTAAAAGTGTAGAGGATAAAGCACTATTAGCTCCTGAACTAGGATGGATAAATCTGTCTAGTCAACCTTGTGCAATACAAGTAACTGATTGTGATAACACTCCAAGTGAATTTGTATGTACTGCATTCTATGAAGGTGAATCTCATCAGGTCTTTGGAAAAACAGGTACTCAACCTCTTGTGTGTAATAAACAACTGTTTAGATCAAATATGGGATCTCGGTAATTATAAGA
The DNA here is from genome assembly GCF_023015735.1 of Gelidibacter sp. F63206. Taxonomy (NCBI): domain Bacteria; kingdom Pseudomonadati; phylum Bacteroidota; class Flavobacteriia; order Flavobacteriales; family Flavobacteriaceae; genus Gelidibacter; species Gelidibacter sp. F63206. The sequence goes on along the minus strand of NZ_JALKAU010000080.1, from coordinate 9,299 downwards.
CTGTAAAAAGGGTGCTCTTTTAATAAGGGCACCTCTTTAATTAAAGAAAAAATGAATTGGTCAGAGTTTAATTTACACAATCTATAGACGACACCTTATTTTAATTAATCATTTATCCAATCTTCCTTAGGAAAACCTTTAAGGTGATGATTGAACCAGCTCATTGTTTTGGAGGTTATATCCATTTGATTGGAAGGGTTTATGAGTACGTGTTCCTCATTTGCATAAATTAAAAAAGTGGCTTCCTTTTCGAGTCTCCATAATGCCGCATATAATTTTGTGCTATAAGAAGGGTTTACCATTTTATCATTACTCCCAGTCCATAATAATACAGGAGTATTTATTGTTTTTACATTCATGATTGGGGACTCAGATAAAAATTTACTTTCAGTAAATGGAATTTTATTTCTGAATTGTTCACTTTCAAAACGCTCCATATTCGAGAGGTTCGAAGAGTCTATGTCAAGGTAAAAACTTAATAAGTCATTCACTCCTGCACTTGAGATGGCAGCCTTAAATTTGTCTGTTTGGCTGATGATATAGGAGGTTTCAAACCCACCGAAAGAATGCCCGACTAGCCCAATATTGTTTTCGTCAATTGAACCGACTATTATTGCTTTGTCGACAGCTGACAATACACAGTCTAAAGCTGATTTTCCAGGGTTATTGAGTTTGTAATCAATGTCCGGTAACAATACAAAATAATCTTCTGAAGTAAAATTAGTTATATTAAAACCTATAAAATTTCTTAATGAGGGAAAAATGTATTCATGTAAAACACGTGATTTATTTTCATAAATAGATACAATCATGGGGTATTTTTTTTTTACATTATAATTGGCAGGGTAAAACAATGCCCCCTTTAGTTCCTTACCATTAGGGCTTTGATAATTTATTAGTTCTGATCTCCCCCAATAAAAATGTTTTTGTTGTTCATTCGACTGTGCAATCACTATTTGGTTTCCACCTATAGTAGTACTTATTAATTTTGGAGAAACATCAAACCTACTTTCAAGAAACTGGAAACTGTTATTTTTTCCAATCTTACTAATGTAGATTATTTTAGAATCCTTATGTACGATTTCTACAAAACCATCTTTTGTATTCCAAATACCAAATCCTTCACTTAATTTTTCTGTGTTCAATGTTCGGATAATTAATCCTCTGTTTAAATCATAATATTCAGAAACATCTCCAATAAAATTATCTCTGATAGTACCTTGTAAATAAGTGTTAATACGATAACAAACTTTATCATTTGAACCATTAGTTAATCTTTGATATTTCTTGCCATCAGCCGAGAATAACCAAATATCAAACTGATCATAAACAATAATTTGTCCTGTTGTAGTCCATCCTCCAAAACCATAAGCTCTGTGATTATCAAGACGATCACTATTTGATTTGTTAAATATTGCTTGAATATCCTTTGTAAGACATGTATGTTTTTTTGTTTTGATGTTATAGCTCCACCAGTTTTTATCTTTAAAATAGGCTATATAATTTCCCTTAGGATCGATGCCAATGTGATGATTAACGCGCAATTGTTTTTCTATTATTTTCTTTTTAATACCCGAATTTAGATCCATCAGGTAAACATCACTATATCTGTCACCATATTCATGCAAAGGAAGATATACATTGTTGTCTAGTAATACTGCCTGTTGATAATTGTCTGTCATGCCACAGGCAATTAAATTGTTGTCCTCAATTTCATATACCAAATTTTCTGAAGGAAGCCAAACATTCCATTGCATAAAATTTATCTTGGATTTTGGAGGGATTTCTTTATCTGAAGATTTCCATACCTGAACTTTTGTAATTCCTTCCGATATTTTGCTATTGGGCTTAGTATCAAAAAAGACCTTATCTCCATTGTCTGAAATGTACAGTTTGGTTTTTATGATATGTCCATCAATCGGGAAATTTTTGGCGCTGAAAGGATTCAAATAATATATGTTTAAGTTCATGATTACATTAGGTGCAAAAGCTATCTTATAATCCTCTTTTTCTTTATCGGAAATATAATAAGCTAAAGAATTTCCTGTGCTATTCCATGTTAATTGTTGATATCTTGAATTAATGATTTGCGACAAAATAGTTTGTTTTTTTAATTCCGATAGATTTATCAATTTTACTGATTCATTTTGATCGTCAGATTCAATTATGGCCAAATATTTCTCTGTTGGGCTCAATCTGTATTCTTTAATGTTTTCAAATTTCTGCACTTGTCCGGTTTTAATATTTTTCAGAACTAATCTGCTCGATACTTTAGAATTACATTGATAGATAAGATATTTTCCATCATTTGTAAATTGAAATTTAATTACACCGGGATATTTTTCTTGTTTACCTGTCAATGTTTCTAAAATGAATAATGTTTCTGATTTCAGAAAACCGAACAAATTCCCTTTTGATGTAATCATTTCATTATGCCCTGAGGGAAAGGCATACTGAAAATTAGTAATAGTGTTTTTGAAAAACAAGGTATCGGAATTATTCTCATATAGTTTTGAGAAAGATGTCCATTTACCGTCATCAGAGGTCACTCCCATTTTGAGGGTATGCCACAGGTTATAATCTTGCGGGGAGAGTATTTTTTTTTCTTGAGAACTACAAGTCCATCCATAAAATGTCACTATTATTAAATACCAAATATTTATATGAAAACTTAAGTCTTTCATCTTACTACTTTTTATTGATTAAGGAATTAATATCCCTCATTTTGAGGTAATAAATTAGGGTTAAGCAACAGTTCAGATTGTGGGATAGGGAACAATATATCTGTTGTATCCCAACCTGGTTTTATAGGAGACAGTTTGTTATTTAATAGTCCCATGCGTTTTAAATCAAAAAAGCGATGCCCTAATTCACTGAAAAATTCTATACGACGCTCTTGTATAATAGCTTCTATGAACTGCTGTTCTGTCTCTGCTGATGTATCGGCCAATGACGCTCGATTTCGGATTTTGTTAAGATCCTTTTTTGCTCCATCAGAATCACCTAAATGCATCCGTGCTTCAGCCCTTATTAGGTATAATTCCTCTAATCGAAATAAGATGGAATATTCATTGGATGTGGTTTCAGCGGTGCTTTGCTTATATTTAAACGGATAATACCAAGTATCTTCCTTTCCTTCAACCCTTCCAATCCAGTGTTCTTGACGAAGATCACCTGGTTCAAAAGCATGCATTAGACTTGGACTTAATGCCCGATTGGGAGGTGGTCCCATTGTGAAAATATAACTTTGTCCTTCTTGTGTAGGTAATCCATTCTTACTTGGCGGCATTTGCCATATTGTCCCTGTACTGGTCTTTAAAAAAACATCATCAAGTGATTCTACCCATTCAAAATTATTTGAATTTATCACTGAACTTGCTTCAATTTCGGCCAATTCCCATTCCTTTTTGTATGAATATATTCTTGCCAATAAGGACTTTACAGTATTAATACCCGGACGTGTTTTAAATTGGCTTTGGTTTACCGCAGGAATAATAGATTTTGACTTCTTCAAATCATCTATCAACAATGTATATATCTGTGTTTGCGGTAATTTTCCTATAGTAGTATTTATAATATAATCTGTAGTAGTTATATACGGAATATCACCAAAGAGATTTAAAAGATGAAAATGAATATAGGCTCTTAGAAACAATACTTCTCCCAAAAGTCTATCCTTATCAATTTGAGAAATTGTAGTAGAATTTTCCAAACCTTCTTTTACCGCATTAGCTGCATAGACCAGATTAAAACTTCCTTTCCATAAAGAAGTAACAAATGAATTGGTTGAAATTAGAGAGTTTTGATAAAATTGAAGTTCGATTGATCCATTACTATAGGTATCGAGTTCATCTGCATAACTTCCAAGTAATATTGAAATACCTAATGAGTTACCGCAGACTAACACATCATTTTGCAACTTACTATAAATGTTTGCCATGGCGGCTTCAGCTGTTCCAACATCACTAAATACAATATTACTTGTAAGCTTTGAATCCGGAAGATCAACTTCAATAAAACTTTCACAGTTGAATAAAACTATCGATACAAATAGTAAGACTATAAAGTTTGAAGGTTTGTTACATTTTATTTTTTTCATAATATTTTACTTTTGATTAAAATTTCAGTTCTACACCCATAGAAAATACACGTAAGGGAGGTAAATTCATTGATGATTGATTTTCAGGATCAGCCCCTTTAAATGTAGTTAATGTAAAGAGGTTTTGTCCCTGCATATAAATACGGCAACTTGTTAATTCCGGCCATATAATTGGAAGTGTATAGGATAATGAAATGTTCTTAAGCCTGATAAATGAAGCATCACTAAAAGCTCTGTCACTACTTAGAAATCTAAAATATGCAGTTGTAGCCTCATAATTAAGACCAGTCGTATAAAGTTGAATAGAGCTTTCATCTCCTGGTTGTTGCCAGGGATTAGCGAAATCTATAGGCAGATTACTTGCAATCCCTGGTAATACTCCAAATGAATTATAATTGTTTCCTAATTGTTTTACAAACTGAAATAAAAAGTCCAACTGCCAATTTTTATAACTAAAACTATTTTGTAGTCCTCCATAATAATTCGGTGTTGTTTGTACCAATTTCATCCTGTCATTAGCGGCAGTAATTCGTTCATCTTCGTCGTAATCTTCAAATTCATATATACCCGTTTGTTGATTTACTCCAATAAAATGATATACTCTGTGTATGTCCAATGGTTGACCAATCACATATTTATTTGAGTAAGTTGAGCCCTCAAGATTAGGAAATGAAATTAGCTTGTTTTTAGGTAAAGTCAGGTTTAAAGAGGTAGTCCATTTAAAATTGTCATTATTTGCGATTTTGCCTTCTAATTCAAACTCCCAACCTGTATTCTCAACTGTAGCATCTAGGTTAGCAGTTACGAGCGGAAAACCTGTAGTTGCTGGTAATGGAATACCAACTAATTGATTAGAAGCACGATTTCGATAATATGCTGTAGATAAATATAATCTATCATTAAAAAAGCCTAATTCTATTGCTCCCTCAGTTTTTTTATTGGTTTCCCAGCTAAAGTCAGGATTAAATAATTGAGTTGGCTCTAAACCTACGACTCCTTCATAACTATTGCCTGATAAGCTGTAAGTATTTAAAAACTGGTAATCCCCAATCCTGTCACTTCCAGTAGTTCCAAAGCTTCCCCTTAGCTTTCCAAAGCTCAGCCATTCGATTTTTTCTTCAAAAAACTTTCCCTTTGTAAAGATCCAAGCTAACCCTACAGCACCAAAATTAGCAAACCTTTTTTCGGGACCGAAACGGCTAGAGCCATCCCTGCGTCCTGTAAGATTTATAAAATACTTATCACTGTAAGAAAAGTTGATTCTACCAAACAAAGCACTATATCTATATTCTGAATTGTTGGAGCTCAATGCTTGAATATTTGAAGCTGCAGTAATATTATTGATGAGGTTATTATTAGAAAATCCCCAACCATATAGCCCTGATTGCGTACGCCGACTATTTTGGAATGTTGCGCCAACTAAAATACTTACCAGCCCATCTAAAATTTCTTGTTTAAAAGATAACTGTGGCTCAAAGTTCGAGGATTGTAATTTTGCATCATTTAATAGTAAAGTGGACATTTCACTATTATATCCATACGCGGGATTATAAATAGTGTGAGGACTGGCTTTTGATTCCTGTAAGCTTGAGTCTGTAAATCCCAAACTTGTTTTTAATTCCCAATTATCAAACGGACGATATATAAGCGTACTGTTGGCTATTAAATTGTTGTTCTTTGCCAGATATTTTTCTTCTAATAATCGGTATGGATTGTTCCACGTTGAATTTTCCCAATTGAGTTTTCCTTCTAAATTATAGGGTTCAGGTGCGTTTGGAGCTAAAATATAGGCTTGTCTTGTAAGATCAGTTGCTAATAAGTTATTCTGATCTGAAATATAGTTTCCAGAAAGTGACGCTTCAAATTTTTTGTTATCTGAAATATGGTTGACATTAAAGTTTGCTGCAGTCTTTCTAAATTTAAAATCTCCTGGAAATACTGTAGTCTCTTTATAATGTGTAGCGCTAATCAAAAAACGTGTACTTACTGATCCCCCAGATATTGAGGTTTGAACGCTATTTGAATAAGCAGTTCCGCCAATTAGCTCACTTTGCCAATCTGTATAACGATTTCTATCCCAGTTTCCATTGACATCATTCGCATAGGGAGGGAATTTTGTAAAACCATCATTAGATAATGCTTGTTCACGCATAGCTAAATATTGCTCGGTATGCATCAGTTTCAGTTTTCTTGTAACATTCCCAACACCTGTATAAGTGTTAATGTTAAAGTTCGTTTTGCCCTCTTTTCCTTTTTTAGTGGTTATCAGGACTACTCCGTTTGCACCACGTGATCCATAAATAGCAGTGGCGTCAGCATCCTTCAAAACCTCGATACTTTCTATATCGGCAGGGTTAATACTGTTAAGTGGGCTTAAACCACCTCGGGTACTAGGTAGTATTCCCCCAGATATTGAAGTATCTCCAATATTTTCAGTTCCAAAGGGAATACCGTCCACAATGTATAAAGGCGCATTTCCGTCAGTTCTAAGGCTATTTTTCCCACGAATCTGAATGTCAAAACCACCACCAGGAACACCTGTCGATTGCGTGATATGTACTCCTGCCATACGTCCCTGCATTGCTGCAAGCGGATTACTTACAGGTTGCTTTTCTATATCTTTTGTTGTTATCCTCGCAATACTCCCAGTTTTCTCCCTATCTGTAGTGCTATAATAGCCCGCATTGATCTGTACCTCTTCCAGAGCAGTCGCATCCTCTTGTAGTGTGACATTTATAATGGTACGATTTTCAATGGGAATAGTAAGCGTCGTATATCCCAAATAAGATATTTTGAGGCTGTCAGTCGGTCTGGCGGTGATAGAATATTGTCCGTCAAAATCGGTCACGACGCCGCGGTTGGTGTTTTTGATTAGCACGTTCGCACCAGAAATGGGCAAGTTGCCATCGGTAACCTTGCCAGTGACCACAAAATCCTGTTGTAAACTATTTTTAAGGGGTTTTTGTTTAACAATTATTGTATTGTCTTTAGTCACCACAATATCCAAGTCTTTAAAAGATAAGCTTTTTTGTAATAGTTTATTTGTAGTTATGATTCCCTTTTTTACTTGGATGGTGGGAAAATCCTTAAATAAATCTACCTCGTAAATAAAGTTGTAATCTGTTTGGTCCATAATGAGACCAAACACCTGATCCACTGTCAATGTTTTATCCTCAACTATGTTGATTTTAGAATTCTGGGATACCACATTATTAGGTGTTAAGCTAAAAACCGTTGCGCAGCAGAGGAAAATGAATGTTCTCATCATGGCCATTAAAAGCTTTCTTCTGAATAGAAAAGCAGTATTAGTTAATTTAATTTGCATAAATTTGTAATGTATTAGTTAGTTAAACAATTAATTAATATTCATTTAAGAGGGGTGTAGTACTATACTTGCAGGTAGAAACTACATCCTTTCTTATATTATCGTGCCAACAAGCCAGCTGGCACTTTCACTAAAATAGTCCACAGGACTATTTTTACGTTCCGTCCGGGTTTGAACATTGTTCCCTTTTTTTCGGAATTTACTTTAAATGTTTATCATATTTATTTTGGATTGGTTATACTTGAATGATTTATACGAATAGTGTTGTTTTATTTTACCTGTTTTTATTTAAGAATTATTGTTTTGTCAATTATTTCATAATTGTCAAAGGAACTAGACATGATCACTGATAGAATATCTTCGATGTTTTGATGCTTTCTCAATACGCCATTAAATTGAACCTTTTCAAGAGATTTATTTTCAAAAACCACATCCACATCATACCATCGAGAAAGTGATGCCATAATTTCCTTTAATGATTTTTCTTTAAAGCTGAATATGCCGTCTTTCCATGATACTTCTGTTTTTAAATTTACTGTTGAAACGGTTAATGTATTAGTAAACACATTGACATTGGATTGTTGGCCGGGAACCAAATTTTGAGTTTTGTTTTGATAGTTTACCGCTACTTTTCCTTCGACCAAAGTCGTATAAATATTTGATTCATGTTTATAGGCTTTAACATTGAACTCTGTACCCAAAACCTCTATTTCTTGCTGGTTGTGCAGCAGCTTGAATTTTGCTCCTTTATGTTTAGAACTGTGAGATACTTCAAAATAAGCCTCTCCATACATAAGCTCTACCTGACGGCTTTCGCCGTCGGTAAAACTTACTGGGTATTTTAGTTGGGTTTCGGAGTTCAACCATACCCGTGTACCATCTGCGAGGGATAATTGAAACTGCCCGCCTCGTGGGATTGTAAGATGGTTATAGACTAATTCTCGGGAAGTACTGTTATTATAAATTATCTGCTCGCCATTACTTGTAGCGTTTTGAGTTTGAATAGACGTGTTTTTTTCTAAAGAAATTGTTTCTCCCGTTTCAAGCGTTAAGGTGGCTTTGTCCGTACCAGGATGGATGTTATGGCGTACTATTGTAGCACTTGGTGCTATGATGTCGTTATTTAACACACGATCTCTAAAAAAATAAGTTGATGCCATAATACCCACTACAACTGCTGCCGCGGCATAACGCCATATTCTTCTTGTTGAAGATCTTCTTTTTTCATGCTTCGCAGTTTTTAGGATGTTTTGATACATCGTTTGTGCTCGTTTCGGTTCAATGTCAGGGATCTCTTCAAATAGTTGCATTACCTCATTGAAGTTAGGTAAATTGTCCGTCCCTTTTGTTTGTTTTACATATTTGATGATTGTTGCGATTTCTTGTGACGTACAATCATTTTTAACAAACTTTAGCAGGAGTTTTTGTATATCGGGTACTTGATTCATTCGTGCCTAAATTATCGGTATCTATATAAACAACCATTGAGAATCATTTTTGTGTTACTCAAAAGTTATTTTATTTTCAGAAAATGAACAAATCATACCAAATTGCAGAAGCATAATATCTGTTAAACCTCTTTAAATTCAAGGTGTCTTGAGTATAATTGCTATGAAAATCAAATGTGTAAAAAAAGGTGGATTTTTTTTGAAAAGTGGTGTAACCCTGAATTTTTAAATATTATTTCAACCACTTAAATGCCAATAGCAAGAGTGTAAAGGAGATGTCGCTGTTTTTTAAAAGAAAGACTCGAAGCGCTTCAAGGGCTTTGTTCATTTGGCTTTTTACTGTATTTATTGAGATGCCTAATTCTTGGCTGATCTCTTTATAGCTTTTGCCTTCATTCCGTGACATTTCGAAAATTAATCTTCGTCG
>NZ_JALKAU010000008.1:0-261 GCF_023015735.1 Gelidibacter sp. F63206 | reverse complement strand
TGTACATTTCGAACTGCTTGGACACGGTTTTGTACCTGTCTACAAAAAGGGAACAAAAGGGCAGTATCAATTAGTTGTATCACAAAAGAGTTGGGACAAGTTTAAACGTACGTTAAAGCGTATTACCCAGAAGACCAAACCTATATCGCTGTTAGAACGGCTTGGTCGGCTCAATGAAGTCTGTCGGGGATGGATTAACAACTATCGGCTGACCCAGAGTTATGCTAAACTTAAAAAGCTAGATGCTTGGTTAAGAAACCG
>NZ_JALKAU010000079.1:0-7563 GCF_023015735.1 Gelidibacter sp. F63206 | reverse complement strand
ACGTTGTTGTATATGGTTTGTTGCGTGGTTTAAACAACTAATTTAGTAAATAATTACTGACCAAGAAAGTCCGCGAGGACTTTCGTAAGTAGGCGATAAGCCAGCAATAAATTATATACGGTGTTGTGGCACGTATTTTTATTCTTTTCGATATGCTATCATTTCCATTGGTCCAGTTGGAATTAAACATAGTTTTAAAAATTCCGACGTAACTTCTTTGATTGGAATTGAGGCATTTCTTTTTCCGTCATAATACATAGAAACGAAAAAAGTCGAGTCAATTTTTTCAATAATTTTCTTTTCGCCCTCTTTTCTCTTAAATAATTCTAAAGTTTCTTTGTCCCAAAGTTCTTTGTTAAATTCAAATTCTGATTCTCGTCCGTTTTCAGTCAGCACGAAAGTCATTTTTTCAATATCTTCTTTTTTCAGCGTTGTGATTGTCGGTTCAAGTCGATAAAAGTCACATTCAAAAACAGCGTCTTTGTCATTCGATTTTCCGTTGATAAACCACTTTATGTGATTCTCATTAACGATTTCGTATTTAGAGGATTTCTCGTTGTTATTGTTCAAAAAGTCTCCATTGTTCATTTTCAATGTTGTTGCTTTTGCTTTGAGAGAAAAATCAGTATAAATGTCAACATTGTCGTTGTTAATTTCAAGAAGTTGAAAACCAGGATATCCTTTTTTTTCATTTCCTGAATCAACGTCTTTCAGAATCCATTTTCCATTCATATTTTGTCCAATTACGGAATTAAAAATCATTGTTAATAGTATGATGGTTGTCGTTTTTCTCATATGTGCCACAACGTGTTTGTGTATGATTTCGTTGCGTGTTTAAGCACTAAAGTTAGCAAATAAATCACAGATAGAAAGTCCGCGAGGACTTTCGTAAATAGGCTAGAATTAGCAATGAATTATACACGTTGTTCTATGCAGTTTTTATTCGTTCAATTTCGTTCGCTTTTATAACTATAGTGTTGATTTTCAATTTCTTAAAAGTCTGTTCTGCTTTATATTTACACCTGTCATCGTTTGTAACAAAATAATCACAATGCGCTCCGTAAAAAGTATGCATTGAATCGTCAAACATATTATTGAAATTTCCGTCTGATTTATAACCTTTTAAATCAAATTTATAAAAAGTCTCAATTAATCGAGAGTAGTTTTTATTGTCACTTGTTTTAGATTTTGGTCCATATAAATCCGAAAGTTCAAAAATATCTAAATGCTTTGGTAAATCCTTAAAGTTTTGTTTTACAGCTTTTAATAATTCTGGGTTTTTATTAATCCTATTTATACTTCTAATTAAATAGGCTTTCAAAGATTTGTACAAACTGTAATCAGATTTTAATCTACTTTGAAAATTGAATAAATCCTCAAACAACGAATACATACTATTTTCAACTCTTGATTTTGGATACATTACTCCGTATATTGGGTCTTGACTATATCCCAATTTAAAATTTTTCGGAAGAGGAACATATTTAAAATGTAAATATAGATTTGGAATTCCGTCTTCAGGATCAAATAAATCATCAAATGATTTCGGTTCAAATTCCCATTCTTTTTGCTTTTCTTTGAAAAACTCTCTGATGTTTCTATAATGCCAAGTCGATGTTTTTCTGCCCCAATATTGACATAAGCACAGATTTTTAGTAAGTCGCTCGATATTCTCTAAATGACCGTCTATATATTTTGGATTTTTCTGAAATCCACGAAATAGGTCATTCAGATGCGCATTTGAATAGGGAACTTCAAATTGTCCACTTAAAATCAGTTCTTCCCAATCTGAATATAATTTCCGTTCATCCTCTTTGAGATTTTCTTTTTTCTCAATGCGGTCAAAAATATTCAAGTCAAGATAGATGTTCATTGGTTTGGTTAAATTGCATAGAACGTTAATGTGTAAGAATAGTTGCGGTGACAAGCACCTAAAATAGTAAACATTGACCGAGCTTGTGGAAATTCCGCAGGAATTTCCAAGTAAGCGAGAACCAAGCAATTATTTTTACACGGTGTTGTAATGCGTTATTTTTTCAGTTTCAAGATGCTCTTTGAAATATCTTATTAATTTTTTCTCTTCGCTGTTAAATATCAAACTTATAATTACAAAAAAAACAATCGGAAAGAAAAAGAAGGGGACTGGAATTTCTAATCCATATGACAACCGTAAAATGAGCATAATAATTGGGATTATTAATATTATATAAAGCCCGTATTTATATTTTGTCTCAAGTATAATCTTTGTTTTATTCTCGGTCAATTCAGATACAGTTCCGTAGATAACAATTGCACTTTTTGATTTATTGTCAATGTCAAAGGTATAATTTGTTCCAATTGAAAAGTTTAAACTAATTATGAATTCATTTTCAGTCAGCCATTTCAAAAAGAACATTTTTTCACTATTTTCAGACGTTATTCTTTTTATGTCATTAATATTTAAAGAGACATTTAATTCTTCTTTAATTAATTTTAGAAATGAGATTGTGTTCATTTGGTAGTTCTGGTTTTAATGCATTACAACAATTGTATAATGAACATTATGTTCATTATACTGCCAATTTAAGATATATTAAACATATGTTCAATATAACCTTTATAATTTCTTAAATATCATACGAACTATCTATACTGTCTTGTAAAACTATAACAGGATTTAATTAATAATCTGTATAACTAATTTAGGATGGGTCAGATAGGTTCGTACCTTGGGAAAAATGCTTATAGGCTACACAATAACTATTATAAGGTTAAGGTGGCAATCTTAATACTTAAGGAAGATGACGGGCTGAAATCGTCTTAAGTGAATTGATTATGGGATAACTTTAAAATTAAATAGGCTGCGATTTCACTTAATACAGGCATTTAAAACCTTAGTCAGATGATAAACGTTTTAATATGTAAGGTAATCTGTAGTCCTATTTTCTATCGACTACATTGTCAAAAATATCCTCTTCCCATTTTCTTACAGATTTACTTTACATCTTTGAAGTTAATTTCGAATTTTGAAAAAGCAGACCATTCTGCCAGAATTGAAAAACTGTCAACTAAATGGCATATAAATTTTCCATAGAGAAGAGATGCTCCGGGATGTATATATCCAATGTAGGAAAAAAAAGCACCACCAATATCTTAAAATTAAAACTTGACCGATAATTACATGACATTGCAAAAGGATAGTCATACCCCGAAAAAAAGTAAACTTCCATTATATATTTCACTCTCTCTAATAATAGTTTTAGTGGTTAGCTATTTTACCATCCCAGCGATAAACAGTTTCCTCGATGAGGCTTGGAATGTATTGACCAGTAATGATGAGGCACGCATTAAAAATTGGGTAGAGGATTTTGGTTGGTTTGGTCCCGTAGTGATAATTTTAGCTATGGTTGCTCAAATGTTTCTATTGGTAATTCCCACCATTTTACTGATGATTGTAACCATCCTGGCTTATGGACCTTTTTGGGGGAGTGTTATTATTTTAATTTCAGTTTACATAGCCTCCTCTGTGGGATATGTTATAGGCAAATATTTAGGGAGCGGTTTTATTTCAAGACTTTTGGGCGAGAAAACTCTCAAAAAAGTAAGTTCCTTTTTGGAGGATTACGGTTTTTGGGCCGTGGTGATCACCCGTATCAATCCATTTCTATCTAATGACGCCATCAGTTTTGTGGCGGGAATCTTAAAAATGAATTATTTAAAATTTATTGGTGCTACCATGCTCGGGATTGCTCCCCTTATCTTTCTTATTGCCATTATTGGTGAAAATACCGATTCGCTTAAAAACGGGCTTCTTTGGGGTTCACTTGGTAGTCTGTTGATTTTTGGAGGTTATATTTGGTGGGACAAAAAGCGCAAAAGCAAAAAACTAAGATAGGTTTCCTCCCATTTTCAATAGTTAATTTTAGAAAACCTTAACACTGAGCTGCCCTCAATTCCCAATTCAATACAGAATTGCTTCATTTCTTCGCATACACCTTTTCGATAATATAAAAAATTGAATTAATCTATTAAAATTCAATCCAATTGTGATGGAATTGATCTAATTGAAATTATGCACAAAACACTTTTTATTATCCTTACATTTTTCTTTGCCACTGTAGGTGTTTCACAAGAAAAATTCACCGGAAATTATGAGCCCATCATAGGGTTGGAATATGATCTAAACCACATTATTCGCACGAATTCTCGGTTGAAGGACGAATTAACTGGTATGATGAAAAGGATTATAAGTTCCATGTAAAGCAACTTGATCTTGCCCATTTTTCCTCCCTTAAGTTAAATGATAACCATAAGTTGGCATTAGGTGTACAATATCGTTTTGAAGATAATTTTGGAGGCAATGATCAAAATGAACTTCGTTTTACGGAAGAATATAAATATGAAATATTACGAGGGGAAACTGAATTTGAACATCGTTTACGTGTGGAACAGCGATTCGCTGGAAGTTTAACCTCGCATAGGTTTAGATATAAATTTGGTATAACCCATCCGCTAAATCCTAACCTGAAAGATGGGGAGGGAATTCACCTTATTGCTATCTTAGAAAGTCTTTTAACGGTTTCGGATGCGTCCAAGCCTGAATACGAACAACGAATCTCCGGTGGCATTGGATGGCCGTTGACAACTTATGCAGAATTGGAACTGGGCATGCAATACAGATTGGACGATTTCACCCAAAATTTAGGTCATGAGCTCTTCTTTGTTACTGGGCTTAATTTTAAACTGTAAACCTCCGCCATGAATAAAAATTCAATTTCAAAAATAGATCAAGCGCAATTACCAAACGACATCCTGTGTAATTTTAAAAATCCATTATCATGATTTCCACCATATTTTATAACACTATACAGACAATTGAAAAAGTTCTCACAGGCATAGGAGAAGAACCCGATTTCGGATTTAGCCAAGATTTTCTGTTCAAGATCATATTGGCAATTCTCGCAGGTCTGCTAATTGGTATAGAACGAGAATATAAAGGAAAAGATGCTGGTCTCAAGACCAACATGCTTGTTTCCGTAGGAGCCTGCGCCTTCGTTATCTTATCCCTGGAGTTCCAAGGCGGTAAATTTATCGACCTTACCCGAGTGCTGAGTCAAGTGGTTACAGGTATTGGGTTTCTGGGCGCTGGTGTTATTTTAAAAAAGAAGGATACGATCAGAGGATTAACAACAGCTGCCACCGTTTGGTGCAGCGCTGCTGCAGGTTGCTTGGCAGCATTATATTTGGTAACAGATTTGGCGTTGTTTACTGGTGCCGTACTTGTGGTAAACATCCTTCTTGGTCTTTTGGGAAAAAAAATTGTAGAATAGCTGTCTATATCCGCATTAGAATAGCAATCTTGTAACCTAATTTTTTAAAATAACTGGCTAAATTAGAGTTAATATACAATTTCATTTCATACTTTTTTGCATAACTAAAATAGGATTTAATTAATAATCTGTATAGCTATTCTAGGACGGGACAATTCTATTGATGAATTAAAAGAAACTTATCAAGATTTAGAATCTGTCTTTTTTTATATGCTAGAAATTCCAGAGTTCGTAGAAACTACTAAACAACTTTCTCTTGTTTAATGGATCTATATTGTTTAGAGGACTTTAAAGTTGAGTTTGAGAAATTAAATTCGAAGAAGTCGTATAAAACGATTTAATAAATTATTTTTTTGATAAATCTGTCCATGAACTTGCATCTGTCTGGAACAAGATTGAATAATAGTGATGAAACTCCTTACATAAAAAAGCGTTTAACAGGTAGTGGCGGATTTCGTTGTTATTATCTTTTAATTATAAAAAACGAAGCACTTTTTTTACTTTTTGTTCATCCTAAAACAGGCTCAAAGGGTTCTGAAAATATTACAGATTCCCTACAACTATCATCGTAATACACTAAATATTAATCAATTCGATCACGGGGTAAAAAAACAGAAAAGCGCGGACGAATAACGCCAGAAGAAGGATTAGAGACTAAATATTCCTTATACTCAACTAAATATAATTCTTACCAAACCATCTCATATTTAGTAAATTAATAAAAATTGCTTAATATTGATCAAAGTTCATCACAACTATAGTCAAAATTTTCTTAGAAAGATTGCCATTGATTATCAAATAATTCACATCCATTTTTGATTTTTAATTTATGACTGAAACGCAAACAACCTCCGATAAATTACTACTCAAAGGACTGATCGAGGGCAATGAAAAAGTATTTCTCACAATTTTTAATACCTACAGAAAAGAAGTATATGCCTATAGTTTAAGCATTTTGAAATCCCAAACCTACGCGGAAGAAATTGTCCAAGAGGTATTCCTTAAAATTTGGATTAAGCGTAAAGATCTCGATATGTCTTTAGCCTTAAAGCCCTATCTCATTGTCATAACTAAAAACATGTGCTTAAATTTTTTAAAGAAGGCGGCATATGACGATAAAATGCGTGAGGAAGTTTTCTATCAAAGCCAAAAGTCATTTAATCCAATTTATACCGGGATTCACGAAAAAGAATTAGATGACATTCAAAAACAGGCCTTAGATCTTTTGCCGCCACGACGAAGATTAATTTTCGAAATGTCACGGAATGAAGGCAAAAGCTATAAAGAGATCAGCCAAGAATTAGGCATCTCAATAAATACAGTAAAAAGCCAAATGAACAAAGCCCTTGAAGCGCTTCGAGTCTTTCTTTTAAAAAACAGCGACATCTCCTTTACACTCTTGCTATTGGCATTTAAGTGGTTGAAATAATATTTAAAAATTCAGGGTTACACCACTTTTCAAAAAAAATCCACCTTTTTTTACACATTTGATTTTCATAGCAATTATACTCAAGACACCTTGAATTTAAAGAGGTTTAACAGATATTATGCTTCTGCAATTTGGTATGATTTGTTCATTTTCTGAAAATAAAATAACTTTTGAGTAACACAAAAATGATTCTCAATGGTTGTTTATATAGATACCGATAATTTAGGCACGAATGAATCAAGTACCCGATATACAAAAACTCCTGCTAAAGTTTGTTAAAAATGATTGTACGTCACAAGAAATCGCAACAATCATCAAATATGTAAAACAAACAAAAGGGACGGACAATTTACCTAACTTCAATGAGGTAATGCAACTATTTGAAGAGATCCCTGACATTGAACCGAAACGAGCACAAACGATGTATCAAAACATCCTAAAAACTGCGAAGCATGAAAAAAGAAGATCTTCAACAAGAAGAATATGGCGTTATGCCGCGGCAGCAGTTGTAGTGGGTATTATGGCATCAACTTATTTTTTTAGAGATCGTGTGTTAAATAACGACATCATAGCACCAAGTGCTACAATAGTACGCCATAACATCCATCCTGGTACGGACAAAGCCACCTTAACGCTTGAAACGGGAGAAACAATTTCTTTAGAAAAAAACACGTCTATTCAAACTCAAAACGCTACAAGTAATGGCGAGCAGATAATTTATAATAACAGTACTTCCCGAGAATTAGTCTATAACCATCTTACAATCCCACGAGGCGGGCAGTTTCAATTATCCCTCGCAGATGGTACACGGGTATGGTTGAACTC
>NZ_JALKAU010000078.1:0-32767 GCF_023015735.1 Gelidibacter sp. F63206 | reverse complement strand
GAACACCTTGTCATTGGGTCTGTTTTTTGCTAAAGAGATAGCAATACATCCCGTTCCGGTGCCAATATCAAGAATAGATAAGCTTTCAGTTTTGGATTTGGAAATATCCGTTACCCATTGCACCAACTCTTCGGTTTCAGGTCGTGGGATCAATGTGTTTTCCGTAACCTTAAATGGCAAACCATAAAACTCAGTAGATCCTATAATATATTGAATCGGTTCTTGGTTTTTAAGTCTTGTGATGGCATTGTCAAACTTTTCCGTTTTTTTTCCCGAAATAGGTAAATACAGATTTAGGCTAACCTCCACTCGTTTCATTTTCAAATAACACTCGGACAACAAATTAAAAAAAGATTGAATTTCGGTTTCAGGGTAGTCCTCTTTGAGTGACGAATAGAAGTGTTCGCGTAGTGTTTTTAATAGCATTATAATATTTTTAGCATCCAAACATTACATGAATAATGTCCCGTATCCCCCAATGGACCTTTCAAAGGCTCAAATCCAGATTTGACATAAAGTTTTGTGGCATCTTTCATATAAGGAAAGGTTTCGAGATAGCATTTTTCAAAACCAAACGATTTGGCTTTTTCCAAACATACCTCCATCATTTTCATACCCAGTCCCTTCCCTCTTGCCTCGGGCAAAAAATACATTTTCTGCAACTCACAAATTGGACCTTTATAATTCTCTAATGGAGCTACTCCAGCGCCTCCAATAATTTTTCCCTGATCTTCAACCACAAAATAAGCTGTTTTGTACTTATTATAAGTAGTGGTCATTTCATCAAGCGCCTTATCGGCATAAGCCGTTCCTACTTTCGGCACACCCATTTCAATCAAAACCGCACGAATAACCTCTGCCACTTGGGTGTCATCTTCTGTTTTAATTTCTCTGATCAAGATAGCCTCTTTGCTCACAATAATATGTTATTTTTGTTTCGATAATTATCGGGATGAATATACATGAAAAATATATAAAACGTTGCATCGAAATCGGCAAAAATGGACTGGGGACTACAGCTCCAAACCCAATGGTGGGATGTGTTATCGTACATGGCCAAATGATTATTGGAGAGGGTTTTACAAGTCCATATGGGGGCGCCCATGCTGAAGTGAATGCCATTAATAGCGTGAAAAACCCGAGCTTACTTCCAAAATCAACACTTTATGTGACCTTAGAACCCTGTTCTCATTTTGGAAAAACTCCACCCTGTACCAATGCCATAATCAAATTTAAAATTCCCAAGGTGGTTATCGGCACTACGGACACACATAGTGCCGTTGCAGGAAAAGGCATTGAAAAACTGAAGGCTTCAGGATGTGAAATTATTGTAGGCGTTTTGGAAGATGAAGTCAAAGCTCATCACAAGCGTTTTTTTACGTTTCACAATAAAAAACGCCCCTATATCATATTAAAATGGGCGGAAACTGCCGATGGTTTTATTGCACCCTCATCAAGGGATGAACAAAAACCAGTTTGGATTACCAATCAATCTTCACGACAGTTGGTACATAAATGGCGCGCCGAAGAACAAGCTATTTTAGTAGGAACGAATACGGTCATTGAAGATAATCCCAGCTTGACCACGAGGGATTGGTACGGCAGAAATCCAATACGTATAGTTTTGGATAAGAACTCACGTTTATCCATAGATGTCGCTGTTTTCGATGCCAAGGCAAAAACGATTAGAATAAGTGAAAAGCAAGAAGAATGTATTACGGAGACTGAACCTGATAATTTGGAGTTAACTTGCCAGTCAGTAATCACGGAGTACCTTAAATGGGATTTTAAAGATAAAATTGCCCATCAAATTTGTACGATTCTTTTTAAGCATGACATTAATTCTGTCATTATTGAAGGCGGACGCCAAACCCTTCAAACTTTTATAGATGAGAATTGTTGGGATGAAGCACGGGTTTTCAAAAGCACCGCGAATTTCATAACCGGCACAAAAGCGCCCCACATTTCTGGCAGGTTACTTTCTGAAGAAAAAATCATCAACGACACCTTAAAACTTTATACCAATGATTAGAAACATCATATTTGATTTTGGAGATGTATTTATCAATCTAGATAAAAAGGGCGCTAAGGAAAATGCGCTCAACTTATTTGAAATGAATGAACTCTCAGATGAAATACACGCCATAAATACTCTTTATGAACAAGGCCTTATGAGCACAGATGAGTTTCTGGAGTTTTATTTGGATAATTTCCCTGACCACGACAGGGACACGCTTTTAGATTCCTGGAATTATATTTTAAGGGATTTTCCATTGCACAGATTGGAGTTTTTGGAACAGTTGGCGGCGGGCAAAAAGTATAAACTTATTTTATTGAGCAACACCAATGAATTGCATATCAACTGGGTAAAAGAAAACATAGGTTTTTACGAAGAATTTAAAGCACATTTTGACGCCTTCTACCTTTCACATGAAATCCAACTAAGAAAACCTAACGCCAATATTTACGAATACGTTTTAAAAGATAATAGTATTAAAGCCGAGGAATCCCTGTTTATTGATGATACTGAAGAAAATATTATTTCTGCTTCAAAATTGGGCATCCACACATGGCATATCAATCCAGAAACTGAGGATATAACGACCTTATTCTCAACCAAAAAAGAACTATTTTGATCTACCTTATTCTCAGTATAACGGCGTCATTATTCATATTTGTCGTTTTTAAACTACTGGAGAAATTCGAGGTCAATACCTTTCAAACTATTGTAGTCAATTATATAGTAGCCTTTAGCTTTGGTCTTTTCACTGCTCGAGATGCGATAGCTATCAACTCCATATTTGATGCTGAGTGGTTTTTAGGGAGTATTATTGTAGGCGCTCTATTTATAGGTCTTTTCACCATGATGGCATGGACCGCTCAGAAAAACGGGCTTTCTGTGGCTTCTGTGGCCTCAAAGATGAGTGTCATTATTCCGATCATTTTTGGAGTCATCTTATTCCGAGAAAGTATTGGGTTTCAAAAAATCAGTGGTATAGTTTTAGCTTTCATTGCGGTGTATCTGGTTTCAGTAAAGTCAAAAACTACGGTTAATTTCAGAAAAAACCTTTTGCTACCATTAGCTCTCTTTTTAGGTTCAGGACTCAGTGACACCTATATCAATTACTTACAGCGAACCTCCATTTCCGAAGAGAATATACCTTTGTTTTCGGCTTGTGTTTTCGGATTTGCAGGACTAATCGGGATGAGCATTTTAGCCGTTAAAAAATTTCGCAACCAATTGCAACTGGATTCAAAAAGCATTCTTGGAGGTTTAGCCTTAGGACTTTTCAATTATGCTTCCTTATATTATATCATTAAAGCACTACAATCTCAAAATATGGAAAGCTCTACTTTTTTCACCATAAATAATGTAGCTATAGTAATGATATCAACATTAATTGGCCTTTGGGTTTTTAAGGAGCATTTAACCAATAGGAATTGGACGGGAATTGGATTGGCACTTATTGCCATTTATTTAGTAACTTTTGCATGATATGACAGAAAAAGACACCTACAAAACCATAGCCAAATCTTCAATTGAAGTTCAGTTTAAAGAGAAAAACAGTAAGTTTTTAGGGTATGCATTTCCAATCAAAACGGAAGATGATGTCAAAATCCATCTTGAAAATCTTAAAAAACAACATCATTCTGCCAGACATTGGTGCTACGCCTATCAGCTGGGAATTCTTGAAAATCAATACCAATTTAGGGTCAATGATGACGGAGAACCGAACAACAGTGCGGGAATGCCTATTTATGGCCAAATCCAATCGTTTGAAGTCACCAATGTATTGATTGTTGTGGTCAGGTATTTTGGAGGTATAAAATTGGGGGTTGGCGGACTTATAACCGCTTATAAAACGGCTGCCCAAATGGCATTAGAGCATTCTAAAATCGTCACCAAAACTATAAATCAAGAGATAGAACTCAAATTTGAGTATAAAGACATGAACAAAGTGATGCGTGTTATCAAAGAAAAAAACCTAAAAATATCACGACAAACTCTAGAATTGACCTGCGTAATAATTATTTCGGTCAGATTAAAAAATATAAAAAGTGTTTTAGAAGCTTTCGAACCAATTTTCGGAGTGGAATTAAAAATTTTGGACGATTAATTCCGCAGTTTGTCTAAAAGATATTTAGGACATCTTGTAGGCCTATTCCTACTAACATCGATAAATACCAATTCGGTATTTCCTTTGGTTAAAATTTCCCCCGATTGATTTGTGATTTCGTAATCAAATTCAATACTTGCAGAAGGCAATTTTACCAACTGAGTTTTCACTTTAATAAGGTCATCGTAACGCGCTGGCTTTTTGTATTTTACATTTAGACTTACTACGGGCAACATGAGACCTTCCTTCTCCATACTTTTATAGGAAATTCCAAATTTCCTCAACCACTCTACCCTACCAACCTCAAAGTATTGGGCATAGTTTCCGTAATAGACAATCCCCATTTGGTCAGTTTCAGCATAACGCACTCTAAGTTCAATTTCGTGGTAATATAAAGGATTTGACATCTTTGTTTGGTTTATTTTTTGTATTTTCATCGCGGATTAAACATGGGGATTTAATTCTGAATATTCAATAGCATTTGATTTTTTTTTTCAGAAATTTGTTCACATATTTGTCTCGGAAATTATTCAAGAGAAAACACAAATTTCTCTTTTTTTGCTAATCTGACTAACAACAAAAAATTAACTTTTTACAATGGAGGTAACTGCGCAATCGGTTTGGAAAAATTGTCTATCATTTATAAAGGACAACATCCAACCCCAAGCATATAAAACTTGGTTTGAACCTATTACAGCAGTAAAGCTTACTGACAATGCCCTGAGCATCCAGGTACCTAGTAAATTCTTTTACGAATGGCTGGAAGAGCATTACGTAAAAATCCTAAAAGTAGCCTTAAACAAAGAACTTGGAGAGCGGGCAAAATTAGTATATGTCATAAAAATGGAGAACACTTATGGCAATAAACAACCTTTTACTGAAAAAATACCAAGTTCCAATAGAAGCGCAGTAAAATCTCAAGATGTTGATATTCCGCTAAAAAATAAAAATCCAGAATTAAAAAACCCATTCATCATACCAGGAATTAGAAATGTAAAAATTGAATCTCAACTCAATCCTAATTACAATTTTGAAAATTTCTTAGAAGGCGACTCCAATCGTTTAGCGAGAAATGCCGGATTGGCTGTGGCGAATAAACCAGGAGGGACCTCTTTTAACCCACTTTTGATCTTTGGTGGTGTTGGTCTTGGCAAAACCCATTTAGCCCATGCCATTGGTATAGACATTAAAGATAAATATCCGGAAAAAACAGTACTTTATATTTCTGCCGAAAAATTCACACAGCAGTACATAGATTCTGTCAAGAAGAACAATAGAAATGATTTCATTCACTTCTATCAAATAATTGATGTTTTAATTATTGATGATGTTCAATTCTTATCCGGTAAAACAGGAACTCAAGATGTATTCTTCCATATTTTCAATCACTTACACCAGAATGGGAAGCAGGTCATCCTAACATCTGATAAAGCACCTGTAGACATGCAGGATATTGAACAACGTTTATTATCCCGATTTAAATGGGGGCTTTCCGCTGAATTGCAAAGTCCTGATTTTGAAACACGTGTCTCCATTTTAAAGAATAAATTGTATCGTGATGGTGTGGAAATGCCTGATGATATAATTGAATATGTAGCCAAACATATCAAAAGCAATGTAAGGGAACTTGAAGGTGCCATTATCTCCTTAATAGCCCAATCTTCATTCAACAAAAAAGAGATTACCATAAGCTTAGCTAAGGAAATTGTCGAGAAATTTGTTAAAAACACCAAACGTGAGGTATCCATCGATTATATTCAAAAAGTAGTTTCAGATTACTTCCAAATGGATGTTGACACCTTACAATCCAAAACAAGAAAAAGACATATTGTACAAGCGAGACAGTTAGCCATGTTTTTTGCAAAAAAATATACTAAGGCATCATTGGCCAGCATTGGATCCCAAATTGGCAAACGTGACCACGCCACTGTTCTTCATGCTTGCAAAACAGTTGACAACCTCTCTTCTACTGACAAACAATTCAGAAAGTATGTTGAGGACATTGCCAAGAAATTGTCACTCTAAAAAGCTGTATTCGTATAGAAACCCTTCAACTTCTGATCAAAAACAAGAAGTCTCTTAGCAGTTTGAATAGCAAATGTAAATTGTCAATCTATTTGCCTTAATCACTCTGTTTGGAGGAATTAACATAAAACTTAATTATCATGACAAGAATCTTAATGGTTTGTTTGGGAAATATCTGCAGATCACCATTAGCGCATGGCATTCTTGAATCCAAATTGCCTGCCGACAAATTTAAAGTTGACTCTGCCGGAACAGCCAATTATCATATAGGTAAATCACCCGACCATCGTTCCATTGCAATTGCAAAAGCGAAAGGACTGGACATTTCCAATCAAAAATGCAGACAATTTGAACTTTCAGATTTTGACAATTTCGACATTATCTATGTCATGGATCAATCCAACTATGATAATGTTGTGAAATTGGCAAGAAACGCAGAAGATATCGCTAAAGTGAAACTAATTCTACAGGATGCTGAAACATCCATTGGGCACGAAGTTCCAGATCCTTATTGGGGAAATACTCAAGACTTTGAGGATGTCTTTATTCTTTTGGATGATGCCTGTGAAAAAATTTCCTACAATTTAAATACCTAACTATATTATACCTCTTTATTTTTTTCGTAGTTTAGGGCTAACTTTTTAAAAATGAAGATTATGAATAGAGTATTTTTTTTTATTGCGCTTGTATGTAGTGCCCAAAGTTATGCACAAGAGATTGAATTGGAATTATTTGCAACGGGCGTCTCAAATACGGTAAATATTCAACATGCCGGAGATTCTCGATTATTTGTTCTTGATCGTGATGGCCTCATACAGATCGTAAATGAAAACGGAATACTTAATAATCAGCCATTTTTAAATATCAATGACAAGGTCAGTGATGGTAAGGATGAACGCGGGCTTCTGGGCTTGGCATTTCATCCTAACTATGCTTCAAACGGATATTTTTATGTGAATTACGTCAACAACAGCTTAGAAACGATTATTTCGAGATTCTCCAGAAGCAACTCTAACATTCAACTTGCAGATCCAAATTCAGAGCTTATTCTTATGAAAATCCCACAACCTTATACAAATCATAATGGTGGTGAAATTGTTTTTGATAATAACGGATTTCTTCTTATTGCTCTTGGCGATGGGGGCGACAGTGGAGATCCGCAGGATAGGTCTCAAAATCTTGGAACCTTTTTAGGGAAACTTTTAAGAATCGATGTAAACAACCCACAAAATGGAAACAATTACGGTATCCCCAACAATAACCCTTATGTTGATAATCCCAATGCATTAAACGAAATTTGGGCTTCTGGCCTCAGGAATCCTTGGAAATTCTCAATTGACAAAACAACCAATGATATATGGATTGCGGATGTTGGTCAATTAAAATTTGAAGAAATCAATAAAGCCTCCGCTTCCGAAGCAGGTCTTAACTACGGATGGCGATGTTACGAAGGAAATAACACATATAATACCAGCAATTGCCCCGATGTTAATACCCTAACCTTTCCTATTGCTGAATATTCACATGATAACAGTGGTCGTTTCAAATGTTCTATTACTGGGGGTTACAGATATAGAGGTACTGCACAACCAAGTCTTAGAGGTATTTATTTTTTTGCTGACTATTGTAGTTCCGAAATTGGAATGCTCAAAGAAGATAATGGAAATTGGTCAATGTCCTTTACTGAACCTTTTAGTGGCAATAACTGGACTACCTTCGGTGAAGATGTTAATGGCGAATTGTACATTGGAGATATAAGTTCTGGATCAATTTACAAAATAAAGGATGCAACTATGGGTATAGAGGAAACTGCCCTTTCACATATCAAACTCTATCCAAATCCTGTTAACGATGAACTAACTATAGATTTTGGTACGGCAAATACGCAAATATCTGAGGTATATGTCTATAATATTCAAGGACAACAGATCAAGACGTTGATCACTTTCGACAATAATTCATCAAAGATTTCCACTAAAAGCATGGCTAAAGGGATGTATATTATGGAGATTTTAAATGATGCTGGCCAAAAAACAACCCGAAAATTTGTTAAGAATTAATGAAACCAGACTTCGGTAAGCTATATTTAATTCCTACAGATTTAGGTGAGGATCCCGTTTGGGAAGTCTTGCCCTCTTCGATAAAGAAAATCATAGATCTTACTAACGACTATATTGTCGAAAATGAAAAATCCGCAAGACGTTTTATCAAAAAGATCCATCCCGAAAAATCACAACCTTCTCTTGAATTAAAAATTCTGAATAAGTTCACCTTAACCTCTGAAAAGTCGTCTTTTTTAGATGCTTGCAAAGAAGGGAGACCTATGGGACTATTATCTGAGGCAGGATGCCCTGCAATTGCAGATCCAGGATCTGACATTGTCATGTTGGCACATCAGAACAAGATCCAAGTAGTGCCACTAGTGGGTCCATCATCCATTATCATGGCATTAATGGGCTCTGGCATGAACGGACAAAGCTTTGCTTTTAATGGCTATTTACCCATCGATAAAAACGAAAGAAAAATAGAATTGAAGCGTCTGGAAAAATTATCCAATGATCAAAACCAGAGTCAAATGTTTATCGAAACGCCTTATCGGAACAATAAAATGTTAGAGGATTTGTGCTCAACCCTACATCCGCAAACCAGGCTCTGTGTGGCCTGCGACCTTACCTTGGCTACAGAGTACATAAAGACATACAACGTTAAAGACTGGAAACACATCAAAGTGGACCTGCACAAACGTCCTGCCATATTTATCATTCACAAGGACTGATTATAAATTGGCCTTTGCTTTTTGATTGGGTTTTATGAACGAGGTATCGTATCCGGAAAATCGTTTCATATAATAAGAAATAGACGTCCCATAAGCATCGGAAAGATTATACCCTCCGCGACTTCTTAAGAATTTCTTTACACTTCCCGGTCCAGCCAAATGTGCAGCCGCAAGTATACCCGATTCGGTAATTGTAGTGCCATGAATTTCTGTACCCACAAAACGTGCAATATCTTTTCTTAATATCCACTTATTTCGCTCTGAATTGGCTAAGAATGCTTTCTCTTGCAATTCTGGCGTGTACAAAAAGTATTCTGGATTATAAACCCCCAGTAACTTTAATGTCTCGGCTCCAAATTGATATTTACCTAAATACCCCAAATCATTCACCGTAAAATAATTTCCACGAGATTCTTTAAACGCAAGCGCTTCCTTAAACCCTAAATAGGACTTGCCTAAATATGGGAAAAACTTATTATAATTTGTGTTTTGGGATGATTGTTCAAAAGTGGCAGAAAGTGCGATATCCTCCGAAACTGTGTAATTTAGTTCTAATCCTTCAGTAGAAAAATTAGTCATATCTACAGTCGTTTTTGGAAAAAGTGTCGTGATTAAAATGACACAAATTGCAAAAGGGATAACAAAATAATTAGTGATCTTTTTTAACATAATTCCTAATCTTTGTAAAGCCTTTTATATTTTTTAGCAGACTTAAATTTCAGCGTGCAAAGGTATGGTTTTTTATTAAACCCTCAAAATTAATCGCTTAAGGTCTCTAAAAGTAGATGCCATGGAGCTTAATGCCATTTTTATCGGTAAACTCCAAAGCGGGAAAAGGCACCTTAATTACGTTCAAAACATCAAAAACGGACTTTAATACATGTGATTTTGTTTCTATCCTTGACAAATCTACGTCTAAACTCAAATAGAATTGCCGTTTTCTGTTTTTGTTAGTAACAAAGTTGTTAACAGGCTCATTATGAGCAAATACCATGCCATCTGCACTATAGCCTACGGCAAGATTCAACCATTTAGGAATATGATCACTATTTATGAAGGAATGTATATTTAAACTCAACCAATAGGTTTGTCCGTTATAATCCTTTAAAACCTCTTCTAAAAACCCGTTACCCAACATTTCAGGATTTAATTGAGCATACTTAGTCTGATGAAATGAAAATTTTAAAGTCATCCGTTGTTCTTTCCAAAGCAGGTCTTGGCCAATATAAAGTCCAGTGCCAACACCATTGGCCATTATATCTCCCCATGAAAAACCCCATTCTTTACTAAAACCATCAAAAATTTCAACGGCAGTTAAAAACGTGAATCCTAATGTGGAACCGTACATCAATTGTTCTTTTTTACTGGCGCCACTCCAATTTAAAAGGTTTGCTCCCATCCTTCCTAATTGGTATGACGAAAAAACATGGCCCATTTTATCCATCTGTAGCCATTCATTATTGTCGTTTATGGTGTGGAAATTGGATCGCTCATAATCTGCATACCACAGCTGATCGAGCGCCAGTAGAGTTAAGCCACCAATAGTTGCTTCTGATATATAAACAGCAGTCCTTCTTGAGGTATTGAGAGTGTCACTTGGAGTTAGAAATTTGTCAATTTTGGATTGTGAATAAACTGAAGTAGTGAGAAATAAAATTAAAATAAATTTTAATCCTGGCATAATTTTACCTGTTTACCCCTTGCTGATTAATCCAACGTACATATTCCTGTCTGTTGACATTATGCTGTGACAAGGTCTTGGCAAACTTGTGATATCCAAAATTCTTGACATCTGCCACAAAATAATAATAATCGTGCTTCTCATAATTAAGGACCGCATCTATTGAACTGATGTCTGGCATTGTAATTAAGCCAGGTGGCAATCCGGCATATTTATAGGTATTGTAAGGAGAATCTATTTCCAAATCTTTATAAAGTACACGTTTGATAACTTGGTCAAAATTGCCAGAAGTGAGTTTAATTGCATAGATTACGGTTGGGTCTGCCTGTAATGGCATCCCTATTTTTAATCTATTCATATATACACCTGCAACTCTTTTCCGTTCATCAACCTTAGCGGTCTCTTTTTGCACAATGGATGCCATGGTCATAACTTCATCTGGCGTCAAGTTGAGCGCCTTCGCTTTTGCCATCCGTTCATCATTCCAAAAGCGATTATACTCTTTTAACATGCGCTCTCTAAACTGTTCAGCAGAAGTGTTCCAGAAAAACTGATAACTATTGGGAATATACATTCCCAATGCTGTTTTGGATGAAAAGCCATTCGATTTTAAAAATTCAGGAGAAGACATGACGGTAAATAATTCCAAACTATCCGCTTCAATTTGAGTAGAAATCCGACCCGCCAATCGCTCCAAGGACTCTTGATTGTTAAATGATAGCTTCACAGGAATATTATTACTCCTAATGGAATTAATAATATCATTATTGTTCATTCCTTTCTTTATGGCATACTTACCTGCTTTAATGTTTGTCGTGTATTTTTTGCGTTCAGCAAGAGCGTCAAATTTATCTATATCTTTCAATAAAGGCTCCAGTTCCGCCCTAACTTCTTTATACGTAGCATTGGTTGGAATCTTAATATAAGCAACATCGTTATTGAACGCCGTGTTAGAGACAAACATGGTTTGATAAATCGTGTAGGCGATGAAACCTGCTACCACTAAACCGATGAGGACAATGGCAATGAGAATTTTTTTTATATACATTAGGAATTGATGAGTTGTAATAAATATTCGTTCTTATATGTTTTGTTACTGAAAACCCAGTCTTTTTTAAGACCTACAATTTCAAACCCTTGATTGGTAAACAGCTTAATGCTTGCTTTATTATCTTCTAAAATGTTGCAATAGAGTTGATGCAGATTAAGATGTTTAAAACTGTAATCGATCAATAACTGGAGAGCTTCTTTACCATATCCTTTTTGTCTGTCTCCAAGATGCCGGATCAGTACACCGATACCAGCGCGACTGTTTTTAAAATCGAAATCAAACAAATCAATCATCCCCAAAGGTTGACCAGCATAATTGGAAATAACTAAACGCAACTGTTTAGCCTCATAAATATCAAGATGCGAATTTGCTAAATATTCTTTTAATATGTATTGGGAATATGGTGTTTGGGTATGACTCAATTCCCATAAGGTCTCATCATTTTCGATACGGCTTAAGAAACTTAAATCTTCAGGTTCCAAGGCTCTTAAATAGATGTGTTTTCCTTTTAATGTTTCCTTCATATTTCACCTGTAAAAACCTGGACCGCCGGACCAATTAACCAAATGTTTTTATAACCCTCTCCATTTTTCTCAAAAGACACCTGAAGGGTTCCACCTTCTACATTTAAAGTGATCAAGTTTTTTTCGGTTTCTCCAATATAATTCATCGCAAGAGCAACTGCAGTTACTCCTGTCCCACAGGACAAGGTTTCGTCTTCAACACCACGCTCATAGGTTCTTACTGAAAACGACTCGTCAGAAATCTTGGAAACAAAATTCACATTGCTTCCAATGTCATTGTAAGGAGCACCATATCTAATTTCAGACCCAACTCTTTTTATGTCAAGCTCTGTCAAATCTGATTCGATTTGAACATGATGTGGTGATCCCGTATTTAAAAATACGTGCGATTCAAATCTCTCTAAATGACTAACATCCTGCATTTGGAGTTTTACGGTTTCTTTTTCTATCACTGCATGGTGCACCCCATCTACAGCCTCAAAACTTGTGCTGTGCTCAATAATGCCAAGGAAATTTGCAAAGGCTACAATGCATCTCCCACCATTACCGCACATTGAGCTTTCGTTCCCATCAGAATTGAAATACACCATTTTAAAATCTAAAGAATCGTGGTTTTCTAGTAGGATAAGTCCGTCAGCACCAATGCCAAAACGTCGGTCACATAAAAATTTTATGTATTTGGTATCATTTTTGTCAAAGGATAGATAACGATTGTCAATCATTATAAAGTCATTACCTGTACCTTGATATTTAAAGAATGTCTGTTTCATAGATTTGGCAAATATAAGAATTATTGACGGTTTATAGAGGTGTTAAACGAGCGTTAAAGTTGACGTTAAAATCCGTTAAACAAACACTTTTGATATAACAAAAAGCTAATTTTAATCGTTATACACTCACATTTTAACATTTAAATTTTATAATTCACTAATAAACTATATTTCTAATGAAAAAGATTTTGACCCTAATTTTAGTATCTGCATTAGGCGGAATCATGACTCTTTCTGCCTACAAGTTTTTTATTGAAAACGATAATGAAGTTCAGATCGGTACTATTAGTTCAGATTCAACTCTATCTTATTTTCCTACAAGCCATAAGGCTGTAGCTTCTTATGGCACCTTAAATGTCCCAGATTTCACAGAAGCTGCAAATGATGCAGTACATTCCGTAGTCCACGTAAAAAACTTGACTATCAGCAGAGCGCCAATGACATTGCAAGACTTATTCATGGGCAGAAACACAGAGCGTGCTCAAGTCGGTACCGGGAGTGGCGTTATTATTTCACCAGATGGCTATATAATTACGAACAACCATGTCATTAATGGGGCACAAAAGCTTTCCATAACATTAAATGACAACAGAACATATGATGCCGAACTTATTGGCACAGATGAAAAAACGGATATTGCATTATTAAAGATTGAGGCTGAAACAGACTTGGCTTTTGCCACTTTTGGCGATTCTGATCAGGCAAAGGTAGGTGAATGGGTTTTGGCTGTGGGCAATCCATTTAATTTAACTTCTACGGTTACCGCCGGAATTATTAGCGCAAAATCAAGAGACCTCTCTGGGGTAAACGCGCAATCATTCATTCAAACTGATGCCGCAGTGAATCCAGGTAATTCAGGTGGAGCGCTTGTCAATACACGAGGTGAACTTATTGGTATCAATACAGCCATCACATCACAAACTGGCTCATATATAGGGTACTCCTTTGCCGTACCGAGTAATATTGCCAGAAAAGTTGTTGAGGATATCATGGAATTTGGTAATGTTCAAAAAGGTGTATTAGGAGTCAGAGGGGGCGAACTAAATAGCAAATCTGCTGAAACCTTTGAAGTTAATACAACCCAAGGATTTTATGTGAGCGATGTTGAAGCCCGTTCAGGGGCGGAAAAAGCTGGTGTTAAAAAAGGAGACATCATCAAGAAAATTGATAATATTACCATTTCAAAATTCTCTGACTTAAGTGGTTATTTGAGTACAAAACGCCCAAATGACGTCGTTACTTTGACATTAATAAGAAATGGTGACGAAAAAATAATTCCAGTCACCTTATCCAAGACCGAAATTTTGACCGTCGATTTTTTGAATATGCAATTGAGAAACATCCCGAGCGAACTCAAAAAAAGCGCAAATATCACTAATGGTGTTGTGGTCGTCAAAAACGAGAATTATGCCCTTTATAAAAACTTAGGCATCAATAGAGGCTATATCATTACAGAAATCAACGATCAAAAAATTAATGACGTAGAGGATATCATAAAATTAAAACAGCAACATGGCGATGACTTTGATAAAAAGTTAAAAAAATTATCAATCATCAATAATTCAGGACAAAAAGAGAGCTTTATTTTTAAATAGAATTGAGCGACTTACATCCCATTCACAGCCCTATAGTACTCAACTTTACTATAGGGTTTTTTATTTCTTCAAAACGTTACGAAAACGATTGAAATATATTACTTTTGCAGTCCGAAACATCGGAAAAAAAACACAACATCAACGTGTCTTCGCTCCATGAGGATACATAAAATTTTAAAACAATGAGTTTGAACGGAACTTATGAAAACGAATTGGCTTTTCAGGCAGATAGACGAAAAGCAACAGTTGAATTTATTAAAATAGTCAGCGATTTATGGTATGACAAATCCATTGAGCTTGTACTTTTCAGAAATGAATTGATTGACAGAAATGTCAGTGACATCTTAAACCTGCACGAATACGCCGGCGAGTTTGTTCAGAAACCAATCTCAATCTTCGATTCTGTTGAAATTGCTCAGGCCATCAAAACCTTAGATATTCCTCCAGCCAAATTGGATATTGGGAAACTGACCTATGAGTTTCATTTGGAAGATCAAAAATACTCCAATGCTACCGCTTTTGTTGCTAACAAGCTAAAAAGCGCAAGAAAAATTGAATCCATAAAACCTAAAGATGTGGTCTTATTTGGTTTTGGAAGAATTGGTCGATTATTGGCAAGAGAGTTGATGGCAAAAACAGGCAAAGGCAGCCAAATGCGTTTGAGAGCTATTGTTACCCGTGGAAAAATTGATCAAGTCGTTTTAGAAAAAAGAGCCTCCTTACTTCGTAATGATTCTGTACATGGCGATTTTTCCGGAACTGTAATTACAGATCTAAAAAACAGTGCACTAATCATCAACGGTACGACCGTTAATGTCATCTCTGCAAATGCTCCAGAAGATATCGACTATACCAAATATGGAATAAGGGATGCCTTGGTCATTGACAATACAGGCGCTTTCAGGGATCAAGAAGCTTTAAGTAGGCATCTAAAATCAAAAGGTATCAGCAAGGTGTTATTGACCGCACCTGGTAAAGGACTTCCTAATATTGTTCACGGAGTTAATCAATTGGATTACGATCCGGATAATGTGGATATTTTTTCAGCAGCTTCCTGTACCACTAATGCCATTACGCCAGTATTAAAAGTTGTTGAAGAGACATTGGGTGTAAAACATGGCCATTTGGAGACCATCCATTCCTACACCAATGATCAGAATTTAGTTGATAATTTCCACAACAAATACCGTCGTGGACGTGCCGCAGCATTGAATATGGTCATTACAGAAACAGGCGCAGGCAGTGCGGTCTCCAAGGCTCTACCATCATTGGAAGGAAAATTGACTTCCAATGCCATCCGAGTTCCTGTACCGAACGGCTCATTGGCAATATTGAACTTAGAGCTTAAAAAGCCTACATCTCTCGATGGCATTAATACCATTATGAAAAAATATGCTTTGGAAGGCAATCTTGTAGAGCAGATTAAGTTTGAATTGAATGATGAACTTGTATCCAGTGATATTATTGGATGTTCTGCTCCAGCAATTTATGATAGCAAAGCGACTATTGTAAGAGATGGGGGTAAAAATATCATTTTATATGTCTGGTATGATAATGAATACGGCTATAGTCATCAAGTCATCAGATTGGCCAAATATATTTCAAAAGTGAGACGTTTTACATATTATTAAAACAAAACATCTAAAATAAAATTTCAATCGTATATTAAAATAGCCTCCTTATCGTGAGGCTATTTGTTTTAAATATTAGCATACATCTACATATTTTTTTTATCTTGTTCAAAATTTAACCTCATCAGTAAAATCAAACCAATGTATTCATTAAAAACCCTAAGCCTTACTCTCATTTCCTGCCTGTTTTTTATCGTTTCAAATGCTCAACAATCTGCTAAAGATGAAAACGACAAACTATCACTAACTGAAGGTACGGTAGACAATCAGTTTGAATATGTAATTCAAAGATCAAACAACTACCAGGATTATAAAGTGGTCAAGAAGACGTGGTTATATGCATTAAAGGCCCATACTATGGATTCTTTAAAGGCCATCCGTAAAGACTTAGTGGATACACAGACTGTTGTGGATAGTCAGGCTGTCGAAATCAAAACTTTAAAAAGCAATTTGTCTGAAACCCAATCTACGCTTGAGGCTACCAATGAAGAGAAGGATAATATGGCATTATTCGGTTGGCAAATGAGCAAAAGCAATTATAATGTATTGATGTGGAGCATTATTGCCGCTCTTTTCGCATTCTTATTGATATTTATTTATAAGTTCAGGAATAGTAATTCTGTGACAAAATTGGCCAAAAAATCGTTGTTAGAAACGGAAGAAGAATTTGAAGAACACAGACGTACGGCCCTTGAACGCGAACAAAAAGTAAGGCGGCAGTTGCAGGACGAAATCAATAAACAAAAAACCATAAAATAAATCTGAAAGAAATCTGTAAGAAATCTGTAAGAAAACTTACAGATTTTTTTTATAGATTCCATTTTTGCGGAAGTACGGACACAATACAGAAAAATTGAATACTTTTTTTCGCATCTTTGCAATTAACCAGAACCATATTTAAGCACTGTCCTTTATTGAATGGCTTTAATCCTAAAAAACAACTGAGGTGTAAAAACTTCAGTATTTAGAAACATTGTCGCCTTTTAGCAATCAAAGAAAATTATTGGACAAGTGTTTTTTTTCTCAATTGATTCTGAAAATACATATTCTAAATACCATATAGAAATGACCGCAGATTTCTTCAGTCTTTTTTTGAACACTGTGGACTGCCGTTAACTGAAGACTGAACAACATGCGCATAGATATCATTACAGTTTTACCGGAGTTACTTAAAAGTCCTTTTGAGGCCTCTATATTAAAACGTGCCATCGAGGCCGGATTGGTCGAAGTCCATTTTCATAATTTAAGAGATTATACAACTGATCGCTATAAATCAGTAGACGACACGCAATTTGGTGGTGGTGCAGGAATGGTCATGATGATCGAACCTATTGACAAATGCATCTCCCAATTGAAACAAGAACGTGATTATGACGAGATCATTTATATGACGCCAGATGGCAACACCTTAAATCAAGGCATGGCCAACACCCTTTCATTAAAAGAGAATATTATTATTCTGTGCGGACATTATAAAGGGGTAGACCAGCGTGTAAGAGATTTTTTGATAACCAAAGAAATCTCAATTGGAGATTATGTACTTTCCGGGGGCGAATTGGGAGCGGCGGTTTTATGCGATGCCATCATACGACTTATTCCAGGGGTGTTGGGCAATGAAACTTCGGCATTGACCGATTCTTTTCAAGACAACCTATTGGCACCGCCTATTTACACAAAACCAAGAGAATATAAAGGCATGAAGGTCCCTGAAGTTTTATTTTCTGGACACTTTGCGAACATCGAGAAGTGGCGAGAAGAACAGGCCTACGAGCATACCAAGAACAGACGGCCGGATTTACTGGAAGGTTAAAGTTGACGCCGCGGTGAAAGCTCATAGGGATAATTGTTGATTGTTGAATTTTAATTTTTAGTTAAAGGATCTTATTATTTGGTACTTCATACTTGGTACTTAACACTTGATACTCGACCGTCTCCCAATCTCTAATTCCTACAACATCCAGAACAACAAGAAACAATATTTTTTTAAAATATTAATTGCTAATTATTAATTATTCCTTACTTTTGCATCCAATTTCAGATCAACCTCTGACGATTTACGTGAATGTTGGTTTGGATCAATCTTAAAAATTAAAAGAAATGAATTCTTTAGTAAAATTTGTACAAGACGAATTTGTAGAAAAAAAAGAATATCCTCAATTCGGTGCTGGTGACACGATCACTGTGTATTACGAAATTAGAGAGGGTGATAAAAAGCGTACACAGTTCTTTAGAGGTGTGGTATTGCAACGTAAAGGTTCTGGTAGTACAGAAACATTTACCATCCGTAAAATGTCAGGAACAATTGGTGTAGAGCGTATCTTCCCAATCAACCTTCCAGCACTTCAGAAGATTGAAGTGAACAAGAAAGGTAAAGTTAGACGTGCCCGCATCTTCTACTTTAGAGGTCTTACCGGTAGAAAAGCAAGAATTAAAGAAAGAAGAGGATAATCGCCTCAGACATACAGTTATTAAAAGCCTTGATTTTGTTCAAGGCTTTTTTTATGAACAAATGTTAATAACTCAAGTTCATAGTCGGTTGATAACTAAACAGTCCGAAATTTTGGCAAACAAGTCATTTTTTTGTAAATTAGTAAAACGATTTGATAACAACCTCTGTGTTGGTTTCAACTTTAAAAATTGAACTTGATTCAAATTGTATAAAGTAACGTTCTTTATAAGATTGTTTTTTGAGATTTTTTAAGTGTCACGTGTATGCGTGAAGGCTGAAAAATCATGATACTTTAAAAAGTGCCTCATGCTTAGGCAGGTTGTAACTAGTAAAGTTGAAAGTTTCCAAAGATAGTAGCAACGAAAGTGAATACTAAGGTAGGAAGCAATGTTTTAAATCTTGTAGGTCGTGAAAGCGAATTGCAAGAGTTATAACATCAAGAAAAACAATAAACCGAAACATTTCGCTAACAGGTCAATACATTTTGAAAGTTAAGGAATGTTTTATTGAAATAGTAAACTTGAATTGAAAAGGACGATTGTAAAGCGTGAGTTTTAGTCGGCCGATTTAACAGCAATGTTAATTAGATCATGTCACTGTTTCAAAGAAAGCCATGTCAAGGTAGTTTAGCTACAATGATATGGCTTTTGTTTTTTAATAGATTACACTTATCTTTCGATCTTCAATCCATCCCATGACACTAGCCCATATTGATTCCCAACATTTCTCTAATATCGATTTCACCGAAGACCTATTTAAAAAAGCAGAATATGACAATTGCACATTCACGAACTGTAATTTTACGGAGGTTGATCTGTCCTCTGTTACGTTCATAGAATGTGAATTTGACACCTGTAATTTTAGTAATGCCAATATCAAACACACCATCTTTAGAGAAGTTGATTTTATGGATTGTAAAATGATTGGACTCCAATTCCAGGATTGCAATCCATTTTTGCTGTCGTTTATATTCTCAAATTGTCAATTGCAATTCTCATCCTTCTATAAACTAAAACTAAAAGGAATCAGGTTCAGCAACTGCAATCTCAATCAAGTCAATTTTGTTGAGACTGATCTTAACAATGGCCTATTTGATAATTGCGATTTCAAACATGCTGTTTTTGAGAAAACCAATCTGAAAAACAGCGACTTAAGCTCCTCGGAAAACTTTGTGATACACCCTGAAAACAACACTATCACACGAGCAAAATTCTCAAAAGAAAATGTCTTGGGATTATTACACCACTATCAAATAAGCATTGTTTAATTGAGTGCTTTCGGCTTTCTATGCTAAACTCATTTTTGTATATTTGCACAGCCTAATTTCGGGCATATTTTTAAAAATTAAATTCACAGTACTTATGGCGAAAACTTCCACTATCATTTATACAAAAACAGATGAAGCACCTGCTTTGGCAACACGCTCGTTATTACCAATCATAAAATCATTTACAGCATCGTCCAATATTGATATCGTTACTAAAGACATTTCATTGGCATCTCGTATTTTGGCCCTTTTCCCAGATTATTTAAAGGGAGACCAAAAAGTATCGGATGCACTAGCCGAATTGGGAGAATTGGTAAAAAAGCCTGAGGCAAATATCATTAAGTTACCAAATATAAGTGCTTCTGTTCCTCAACTTAAGGAGGCGATTGCCGAATTACAATCACAAGGATTTAATATTCCCAATTATCCTGATGAAGTTCAGACAGATAAAGACAAAGACATTAGAGCACGTTATGATAAGGTAAAGGGTAGTGCAGTAAACCCAGTACTTCGTGAGGGGAACTCAGATAGACGTGCACCGAGAGCTGTAAAGAACTACGCCAAGAAGAATCCACATTCAATGGGTGAATGGTCGCCAAATTCAAAAACAGAAGTAGCTACCATGTCCCATGGCGATTTCTTTCACACTGAAAAATCATTGACCGTCTCTAAAGCCGATACCGTAAGTATTAAATTTATTGGGGAAAATGGTAAGGAAACTGTTCTAAAGGAGAACTTAAACTTAAAAGATGGTGAGATTATTGATGCTTCAGTAATGCGAAAAAAAGCATTGTTAGAATTCTTGCAAGAAGCAGTTTCTAAAGCCAAGGCTAAAGATGTCCTGCTTTCAGTACATTTAAAGGCTACCATGATGAAGGTTTCTGATCCAATCATCTTTGGGCACGCCGTGGAAGTATATTTTAAAGATGTGTTTGATAAATATCACAACGAATTTAAAGAAATTGGATTCAGTCCAAGTAATGGATTAGCGAATTTATATGACGAATTAAAAGAGCTTCCCGAAGCTAAACGCAAAGAAATAAAAACCGCCATTGCAGATGCAATAGCTAACGGACCGGATTTGGCCATGGTCAATTCGGATAAAGGAATCACCAATCTTCATGTCCCGAGTGATGTGATTATTGATGCCTCGATGCCAGCAATGATCAGAACTTCTGGTAAAATGTGGAATGCGCAAGGGAAGCCTGAAGATACATTAGCAGTTATACCTGATAGTAGCTATGCTGGTTTGTACGAAGCCACCATCGATTTCTGTAAAAAACATGGGGCTTTTGACCCAACAACCATGGGAACAGTTCCTAATGTTGGACTGATGGCACAAAAAGCCGAAGAATATGGTTCCCATGACAAAACTTTTGAAATGACCAATGACGGCAAAGTTGTGGTCATCAATTCAGAAGGAAAAACCATCATTGAACACGATGTTGAAAAAGGAGATATCTGGAGAATGTGCCAAGTCAAAGATGCACCAATTCAGGATTGGGTAAAATTAGCTGTAACGAGAGCAAGAGCTTCTGATACCCCAGCCGTTTTTTGGTTGGATAAAAACAGAGCGCATGATGCTGAATTGATCAAAAAAGTAAATCAATACCTTCCAAATCACGATACAAATGGATTGGATATTAGAATCCTTTCCCCAGCAGAAGCAACAACGTTTACTTTGGAGCGAATAAAAGATGGAAAAGACACGATTTCTGTCACCGGGAATGTGTTACGTGATTATTTGACAGACCTCTTCCCTATTTTAGAGTTGGGAACAAGTGCAAAGATGTTATCTATTGTGCCTTTAATGAATGGCGGCGGATTGTTTGAAACTGGTGCCGGAGGATCTGCTCCTAAGCACGTCGAGCAATTTGTTGATGAAAATCATTTACGCTGGGACTCGTTGGGAGAGTTTTTGGCTTTGGCGGTATCTTTAGAACATTTAGCTCAGACAAATGACAATCCAAAAGCCCAGATCTTAGCAGACACATTAGATGAGGCTACTGGGAAATTATTGGACAATGGAAAATCACCTTCACGAAAGGCAGGCGAATTGGACAACAGAGGTAGTCATTTCTATTTGGCACTCTATTGGGCAGAAGCATTGGCCAACCAATCTTTGGACATGCACTTGCAGCAAGAGTTTAAGACTCTGTCAGAAGTGCTAAAATCCAATGAGAGTGCTATCAACTCAGAACTTATTGAAATTCAAGGAAAACCGGTGTCAATTGGTGGTTATTATAATCCAAATGAAGATATGATCAATACAGCCATGAGACCCAGTTTGACGCTGAATGCGATACTTAACAATAAAGCTAAAAGTATATCATAAGTCGATTGTTTATTTGTTTACAATTATTCCTAAATAATTAAACAATATTATCACAAAAAGCTCCTTTTATCGAGGAGCTTTTTTTATTTTTAATAAAAAATTGCAAATGACCTCCAAACTCAAAGTCCATTTATGGCTGATGCTATGTTTGCCCATATATATAATTGCCCAAGAAAAATTTACACTTAGCGGAAAAATAACAGATGAACTTAGTAATGAAACCTTAATTGGTGTCAATATTATCTTTCCAGAGCTCCAAACCGGAACTATTACCAATGAATACGGCTTTTATTCCATCACCTTATCCGAAGGGACTTATAAGTTTCAAATCAGTTATTTAGGTTTCAATAGTATTTCCGAAACCATCACTATGGATAAAAACAAAACGCTCAATTTTAAACTTACTGAATCCACGGAAAGTTTGGACGAGATTGTCATTATTGAAAATGTGGAAAAATTGAACATTCGTAAACCGCAGATGAGTGTCAATTCGCTATCTATAAACACAATAAAACAAATGCCAGTAATCTTGGGAGAGGTCGATATTCTCAAATCAATAACCCTTTTACCTGGAGTCAGCAATGCTGGTGAGGGTTCATCAGGATTCAATGTCAGAGGTGGTGCAGTAGATCAAAATCTAATTCTTTTGGACGAAGCTACTATTTTCAATTCATCCCATCTTTTCGGATTGTTTTCGGTCTTCAATCCAGATGCCATTAAGGATTTAAAACTCTATAAGGGAGGAATTCCGGCAAAATATGGAGGACGTGTATCTTCTGTTTTGGATATTTATCAAAAGGAAGGCAACAGCAATAAGTTTCATATGAACGGAGGCATTGGCATTGTTTCGAGCAGACTGCTTGCTGAAGGTCCTCTCGTTAAAGAAAAAGGGTCGTTTTTATTAGGTGGTCGTTCAAGTTATGCGCACTTGTTCTTTCCCCTTTTTGACCTCGATAGCAAAGCCTATTTTTATGATCTAAACACCAAAATAAGTTTGCATATCAATAAAAACAACAACATCTACCTCTCTGGTTATTTTGGGAGGGACGTTTTCCAAATCTCTGACAGTTTCGATAATTCCTACGGAAATACAGTTTTAAATTTTCGATGGAACCATTTATATTCAGATAAATTATTCTCGAATATGTCCCTCATCTATTCGGATTATTACTACGGGCTAACCCTCAAATTCGTTGAGTTTGATTGGATATCGGGAATCAGAAATTTCAATCTCAAATATGACCTTAAACATTATATCTCTTCCAACTTTAAGCTGGAATATGGATTGAACAGTCTTTACCTAACTTTCAATCCTGGGGAAATTAATCCAACTACCGAAACATCAGGAATCAATCCCTATGATCTCATCAAAAAATACGCATTTGAAAATGCTCTTTATATAGATGCGGAACATCAAATAAGTTCCAAATTTGCCATTTCATACGGAGTAAGACTAAGCTCATTCCATCGATTAGGCCAAACTGAACTAAATATTTATGAAAATGATGAGCCAGTCAGTTTTAATGAAGAACTTCAAGTTTATGAAAAGGCAGAAGCTATTGGTGTTGACACGTATCAAAGATCTGATGTAATAGATTCCTTCGTTAATTTCGAACCGCGATTGGCCTTAGCATACCAACTCAATGATAATTCCTCAATTAAGGCGAGTTATAACAGGATGAGCCAGTACCTTCACCTGCTTTCCAACACAAGTTCTCCTACGCCCTTGGATGTTTGGGCACCCAGTGGGAAATATATCAAGCCCCAATTATTGGATCAGGTTGCTTTAGGTTACTTCAAAACATATAAGGACAACAGATATACATTGGAAGTTGAAACCTTTTATAAGGACATCAAAAACCGCATCGATTATATCGATGGTGCTAACCTTATTGCCAATGACGCCATTGAACAAGTCATCTTAAACGGGAAAGCAAGAGCTTACGGATTAGAGGTTTTACTTAGAAAAAACGAAGGTCAATTAACAGGGTGGATTGCCTATACCCTCTCAAAATCTGAACAGAAAACTCCAGGCAGAACGGCTAGTGAGACAGGTATTAACAATGGTAATTGGTACAATACTCCTTATGATAAAACCCACGATATTTCCATAACTTCGAGTTATGAACTGAGTAAAAAGTGGAGTTTAAGCAGTAATTTCATTTTTCAAACAGGGCAACCTACCACTTTTCCCAATGGGCAATACGAATATAATGGTATTTCCATCCCCAATTATGAAGCAAGAAACACAAGCCGATTACCTAATTATCACCGTTTAGACGTTTCTGTCAATTATAATCCAAAGCCTAATTCAACAAAAAGATGGAAAGGTGAATGGGTTTTTGGAGTTTATAATATTTATAATCGGAAGAATGCAGCGTCAATCGCGTTTAAGGAAAACCGCGATACTGGGGTCAATGAAGCTAGTAGGTTATCCCTTTTCGGAATTATTCCTTCAATTTCATACAATTTTAAATTTTAGAAAATGAGAACTTATTTATTCATAATATCTGTACTAATTCTTCAAACCTCATGTGAAGATATTATTGAGCTAGATCTCAATAATGCAGAACCTAAATTAGTAATTGAAGCGTCTATCAATTGGGTAAAAGGCACTTCGGGCAACGAACAATTTGTAAAACTCTCACTAACAGCGCCTTACTTTGATTCTACGGTTCCCCCAGCCAACGGGGCAACCGTTGTCATAACGGATCAATATAATGTGGTTTATAATTTTGTGGAAGAAGGTGCTTCTGGAATTTACAAGAATACTGAATTTGTTCCTATTCTCAACAGCACATATACACTAAATATTACCTATAATGACGAGGTATATACGGCTAGTGAAATTCTTAAATCTGTAGTTCCAATAGATTATGTTGGACAAACCCTTGAAGGAGGTTTTTCTGGTGAAGACACCGAATTGAAAGCCTATTACACGGATCCCGAAGATGAAAAAAACTTCTATTTTTTTGAATTCATAAGCGATATACCAGCCATCCCATCCTTGGCGGTCTATGAAGACCGGTATAACAATGGCAATCAGATTTTCGGATACTATTCAGAGGAAGATTTAGATATTGGAGATCAGGTGACGATCAGGAACCATGGAATTTCTGAACGTTTTTATAACTACATGTTCATTTTGCTCCAACAAAACAGCAATGGAGGCGGCGGGCCGTTTGAAACCCATCCTACCGTCGTTAAAGGCAATTGTGTCAATCAAACAAATCCCAACAATTTTCCGTTAGGATATTTTAGACTTTCAGAAGTAGCGGAAGTCATATATACAATTCAGTAGTAGTAGTAGTAGTAGTAGTAGTAGTAGTAGTAGTAATGTAAATTCTGATTTTCATCCTACGTCACAATCGTTTTGTGCACCTATCGACCAACAGGTTGATATAAGTAAATAAGGAATAGTCAGAAATTTTTAAGCGAAAAGGCACAAAAAGAATGTTCTCGATAGCACTAACCCAATCGAATTGATAAAGCCCTTAACAAAATTTCGTATTTTTGCACTATGCAATTTACTAAAACTACAGAACAAGATTCATCCTACGATCATTTAGAAAAAATGAGCGTTTCTGAATTACTGTCAAACATCAATGCAGAAGATAAAACGGTCGCTTTTTCCGTAGAGAAGGCAATGCCAGAAATTGAGGCATTGATAAAACAAATCATCCCAAAATTAAAATCTGGAGGGCGGCTATTTTATATTGGTGCGGGCACAAGTGGCAGAATGGGTGTTTTGGACGCTTCCGAATGCCCGCCAACTTTTGGTGTCAGCCCGGATTTGGTTGTCGGTATAATAGCTGGGGGCGATGGAGCAATTAGAAATGCCGTTGAATTTGCCGAAGATTCCACTGAACAAGGATGGCGTGATCTGGAAGAGTTCCACGTGAATTCCAACGATGTTGTAGTTGGTATCGCCGCTTCAGGGACTACACCTTACGTAAT
Organism: Gelidibacter sp. F63206; assembly: GCF_023015735.1. Taxonomy (NCBI): domain Bacteria; kingdom Pseudomonadati; phylum Bacteroidota; class Flavobacteriia; order Flavobacteriales; family Flavobacteriaceae; genus Gelidibacter; species Gelidibacter sp. F63206. The sequence continues at coordinate 6,588 of NZ_JALKAU010000078.1, read as the reverse complement.
TTCCGCCTTGGAAGCCTGCAACGCCAATAATATTATAACAGGATCTATTTCTTGCAACCACAATAGTCCGCTATCTCAAACCGCACAATTTCCCATAGAAGTCATTGTAGGTCCAGAATTTGTAACAGGAAGTTCCAGAATGAAGGCAGGTACCGCTCAAAAACTGGTATTGAACATGATATCGACAGCTGCTATGATTCAATTAGGAAAGGTTAAGGGGAACAAAATGGTAGATATGCAATTGAGCAATAATAAATTAGTGGATAGAGGCATTAAAATGCTAATGAAGGAGCTTAATATTGATTTTATGGAAGCTCAAACACTTTTAGATACTCACAAAAATGTCAGGTCTGCAATTCAATACTACACTCATGGAAACAAAGCGCACAAATAAGAATCTCTTGATCAAAGGCATTCAAAATATGGGGATATGCCTGGTATTAATGTTTACAGGCCCAACCATCCTCCATCTTGCATTCAGCAATCAGGATAAGTCCACCTATATTTTAGTTCTGATTCTGGGAATTATACTATGTCTTGGTGCCATTTTCTTTTTATTTAGAGGCATCCAAATTATTATGAAGAGCTTATTTAATGACTAAATTCTTTTAATTCCACTACTCCACTAAATTTTTTGTATTTATTCTATCAACGGCATTTACAATTCTTTCGAAGAACAAGAATCTAGGTATTTAATACTATTGATTTAATCATGCCAGTGACAAGTATTTTTGTCAACAGGATTTTCTATTACCATATTTGTCTCCATTCTAAGCCAATTGTTAACAGCAATTGAAAATACACAAAAAAGAGAAGTATCTCAAGATCGTTCCGATGAAAAAAGGGTAAGGACAGATTGCGGCGGTCTTTCCTTAGAAAGCAAAAAAAAATCCCTTCATGTTTCCATGAAGAGATTCTCTAAAAAAGGCGGCGACCTACTCTCCCACGGGATGCAGTACCATCGGCGCAAACGGGCTTAACTTCTCTGTTCGGAAAGGTAAGAGGTGAGCCCCGTCGCTATAACCACCTTAAGCTTTGTCCCGCACCTGGTGCGGGATCTCTTTCTTTAAAAGAAAGACAAATATCGTGACATACTGAAAAAAGCACACTTGGTGTGTATATACATAAAAAACTGTTGTACTCTATAAAAAACAGGCGTACAATAAGCCTATGGGCTATTAGTACCACTCGGCTGTGACATTGCTGCCTTTACACCTATGGCCTATCGACGTGGTAATCTTCCACGGCCCTTTAAAGAAATCTCATCTTGTGGTGGGTTTCGCGCTTATATGCTTTCAGCGCTTATCCCTTCCGAACGTAGCTACCCAGCAATGCCACTGGCGTGACAACTGGTGCACCAGAGGTTCGTCCAACTCGGTCCTCTCGTACTAGAGTCAGATCCACTCAAATTTCTAACGCCCACAGTAGATAGAGACCGAACTGTCTCACGACGTTCTGAACCCAGCTCGCGTGCCACTTTAATGGGCGAACAGCCCAACCCTTGGGACCTTCTCCAGCCCCAGGATGTGACGAGCCGACATCGAGGTGCCAAACCCCCCCGTCGATATGAGCTCTTGGGGGAGATCAGCCTGTTATCCCCGGCGTACCTTTTATCCTTTGAGCGATGGCCCTTCCATGCGGAACCACCGGATCACTATGCTCTACTTTCGTACCTGATCGACCTGTTTGTCTCTCAGTCAAGCTCCCTTATGCCATTGCACTCTGCGCACGGTTACCAAGCGTGCTGAGGGAACCTTTAGAAGCCTCCGTTACTCTTTTGGAGGCGACCACCCCAGTCAAACTACCCACCAAGCACTGTCCCCTTTGTACAAGGGTTAGACTCTAGACAAGCAAAGGGTGGTATTTCAACAATGACTAACCTACGCCTGGCGACGCAGGATCGAAGTCTCCCACCTATCCTACACATTACTTATCCAAAACCAATACTAAGCTATAGTAAAGGTGCACGGGGTCTTTTCGTCCCACTGCGGGTAATCGGCATCTTCACCGATACTACAATTTCACCGAGCTCATGGCTGAGACAGTGTCCAGATCGTTGCACCATTCGTGCAGGTCGGAACTTACCCGACAAGGAATTTCGCTACCTTAGGACCGTTATAGTTACGGCCGCCGTTTACTGGGGCTTCAATTCAGATCTTCTGCGCCGAGGCGCATAAACCCTCCTCTTAACCTTCCAGCACCGGGCAGGTGTCAAGCCTTATACGTCATCTTTCGATTTAGCAAAGCTCTGTGTTTTTGATAAACAGTCGCCTGGACTCTTTCACTGCGGCCCCCCCGGAGGGGGGCGACGCTTCTCCCGAAGTTACGCGTCTATTTTGCCTAGTTCCTTAGCCATGAATCTCTCGAGCACCTTAGAATTCTCATCCCAACTACCTGTGTCGGTTTGCGGTACGGGCTGCTTCACTCGCTTTTCTTGGAAGTCGCTTCTCTGGATTATCACCTCGGCCGTAGCCTCGGTGTACTATCGCGGCATTGCTGCTCGCTTCAACGTGCTATTCCGTCAGCACGCACCAAATATACGCCTCCGTCACTTTTATCGTGAGCAGGTACGGGAATATTAACCCGTTGTCCATCCACTACCCCTTTCGGGTTCGCGTTAGGTCCCGACTAACCCTCAGCTGATTAGCATAGCTGAGGAAACCTTAGTCTTTCGGTGTGCGGGTTTCTCGCCCGCATTATCGTTACTTATGCCTACATTTTCTTTTGTAGCTTCTCCAGCATGACTCACATCACACCTTCGACGACACTACAATGCTCCCCTACCATCCCGTAAAACGGGATCCATAGCTTCGGTAATATGTTTATGCCCGATTATTATCCATGCCGAACCGCTCGACTAGTGAGCTGTTACGCACTCTTTAAATGAATGGCTGCTTCCAAGCCAACATCCTAGCTGTCTGTGCAGTTCAACCGCGTTATTTCAACTTAACATATATTTGGGGACCTTAGCTGATGGTCTGGGTTCTTTCCCTCTCGGACTTGGACCTTAGCACCCAAGCCCTCACTGCTGATGAACATCCTGTAGCATTCGGAGTTTGTCAGGAATTGGTAGGCGGTGAAGCCCCCGCATCCAATCAGTAGCTCTACCTCTACAGAACTATAAATCAACGCTGCACCTAAATGCATTTCGGGGAGTACGAGCTATTTCCGAGTTTGATTGGCCTTTCACCCCTACCCACAGGTCATCCGAAGACTTTTCAACGTCTGGCGGTTCGGTCCTCCATTTAGTGTTACCTAAACTTCAACCTGCCCATGGGTAGATCACACGGTTTCGCGTCTACCACTACCAACTAAAGCGCCCTGTTCAGACTCGCTTTCGCTACGGATCCGTGGCTTAACCACTTAACCTCGCTGGCAACGGTAACTCGTAGGCTCATTATGCAAAAGGCACGCCGTCATCCCGATGAATCGGGACTCCGACCGCTTGTAAGCGTATGGTTTCAGGTTCTCTTTCACTCCCTTATTCAGGGTTCTTTTCACCTTTCCCTCACGGTACTGGTTCACTATCGGTCTCTCAGGAGTATTTAGCCTTAACGGATGGTCCCGCCAAATTCATACAGGGTTTCACGTGCCCCGCACTACTCAGGATACCACTATCTAAGCATTACTTACCCATACCGGGCTATCACCGTCTATGGCCACGCTTTCCAACGTGTTCTAGTTCATCATGCTTCGAATGTCGTGGTCCTACAACCCCGATACCGCCTTAACGGTACCGGTTTGGGCTAATCCGCGTTCGCTCGCCACTACTTACGGAATCACTTTTGTTTTCTTCTCCTCCGGGTACTTAGATGTTTCAGTTCTCCGGGTTTGCTTCCCGATAAATCGGGATACCATATCTTCAATATGGTGGGTTGCCCCATTCGGATATCTGCGGATCGATCTGTATGTGCCAGTCCCCGCAGCTTTTCGCAGCTTATCACGTCCTTCATCGCCTCTGAGAGCCTAGGCATTCCCCATACGCTCTTATGTAGCTTATTGTACTTTTTGTCTTTTAATGAGTTTGCAGTCATCCCTTAGCTCGTAAACCAGGAACGACCACGTGTTACTTGATACATCCCGAAGGATATATCCGTAATATTTTTTATGTATCTTTTTTCAATATGTCAATGAACGTTTTCCTTGAGAGAAAAGAACAGAGAAAATAGAGCATAGACCAAGTCTATTGTCTTTTTTCTTTATTCTATCTTCTCAGAGATAGTGGAGAATATCGGAGTCGAACCGATGACCTCCTGCGTGCAAGGCAGGCGCTCTAGCCAGCTGAGCTAATCCCCCGTTTGAATTCAGAACTTTGAATTCAGAACCTTGAATTATGAATCCCAACTTCCAGAATTTCCTTTTCCATAGTAGTTAGTAGTCTCAGGCAGACTCGAACTGCCGACCTCTACATTATCAGTGTAGCGCTCTAACCAGCTGAGCTATGAGACTGACTTAGGCCCTTAACCCCCTGAACGGGAACTGCCAACGGCAATTGCCCTAAAGAGCGCTGCGCTCCCCGTCCGAACGTGCCTTTCCGGCGCGGGCGGGTAACCAGCTGAGCTATGAGACTCTACTATAGTATATCATTAAATCAACAGCGGGAGAACAAAACATCCCTTTTCCAATATCATTCCATGGCCGTCTTTCTCTAGAAAGGAGGTGTTCCAGCCGCACCTTCCGGTACGGCTACCTTGTTACGACTTAGCCCTAGTTACCAATTTTACCCTAGGCCGCTCCTTGCGGTGACGGACTTCAGGTACTCCCAGCTTCCATGGCTTGACGGGCGGTGTGTACAAGGCCCGGGAACGTATTCACCGCAGCATGGCTGATCTGCGATTACTAGCGATTCCAGCTTCACGGAGTCGAGTTGCAGACTCCGATCCGAACTGTGATGGGGTTTGTAGATTCGCTCCTGGTCACCCAGTGGCTGCTCTCTGTCCCCACCATTGTAGCACGTGTGTAGCCCAGGACGTAAGGGCCGTGATGATTTGACGTCATCCCCACCTTCCTCACAGTTTGCACTGGCAGTCTTGCTAGAGTTCCCGACATTACTCGCTGGCAACTAACAACAGGGGTTGCGCTCGTTATAGGACTTAACCTGACACCTCACGGCACGAGCTGACGACAACCATGCAGCACCTTGTGGATTGCCCGAAGGAAAGACCGTCTCTGGTCCTGTCAATCCACATTTAAGCCCTGGTAAGGTTCCTCGCGTATCATCGAATTAAACCACATGCTCCACCGCTTGTGCGGGCCCCCGTCAATTCCTTTGAGTTTCATTCTTGCGAACGTACTCCCCAGGTGGGATACTTATCACTTTCGCTTAGTCACCCATCCGCCAGGCGGACGGACAACTAGTATCCATCGTTTACGGCGTGGACTACCGGGGTATCTAATCCCGTTCGCTCCCCACGCTTTCGTCCATCAGTGTCAATACATTGTTAGTGATCTGCCTTCGCAATCGGTATTCTATGTGATATCTATGCATTTCACCGCTACACCACATATTCTAACCACTTCACAATGATTCAAGACAACCAGTATCAAAGGCAATTCTACAGTTGAGCTGCAGGATTTCACCTCTGACTTAATCGTCCACCTACGGACCCTTTAAACCCAATGATTCCGGATAACGCTTGGATCCTCCGTATTACCGCGGCTGCTGGCACGGAGTTAGCCGATCCTTATTCCTACAGTACCGTCAAGTCCCGACACGTCGGGATGTTTCTTCCTGTATAAAAGCAGTTTACAACCCATAGGGCCGTCTTCCTGCACGCGGCATGGCTGGATCAGGCTTGCGCCCATTGTCCAATATTCCTCACTGCTGCCTCCCGTAGGAGTCTGGTCCGTGTCTCAGTACCAGTGTGGGGGATCCCCCTCTCAGGGCCCCTATCTATCGCTGTCTTGGGGTGCCGTTACCACTCCAACTAACTAATAGAACGCATGCCCATCTCTTACCCATAAATGTTTAATGCACAACCAATGCCGGTCGTGCATACTATGCGGTATTAATCCAAATTTCTCTGGGCTATCCCACTGTAAAAGGTAGGTTGCATACGCGTTACTCACCCGTGCGCCACTCTCATTATCAGCAAGCTGATAAATCCCGTTCGACTTGCATGTGTTAGGCCTGCCGCTAGCGTTCATCCTGAGCCAGGATCAAACTCTTCATCGTTGTTCTTTTAGAGTGCCGAGGCACTCAGTACTTTTCAACGACCAAAGGAAATCCAATTCTTGGTACTCAAAATGGCTTGTTCTCTTTTTTTGTGCAAAGCACCGTTTCCAATGCTTCGCTACGCTGTCAATCCAATATGTTAATGAACTTGTTTCTCTTTTTCCTCAGCGAACCCAATCGCTAAGCGGGTGCAAATATACAACCCTTTTTTAGATCCACACAATGTTTTTGAAAGTTTTTTTTGAAAGTTTTTTTCACACTCCAATCAACCCCTAAAAACACCATTCCAATGAACCCTCTGCCGCTGCCAACGTTGCCGTTTTTTGCGGCTGCAAACATACAACCTTTTTCCGATCCGCAAAACATTTTATCGAAAATATTTTGCTTTCTTTTTCCAAGGATGTAAATGAACT
>NZ_JALKAU010000077.1:2500-32767 GCF_023015735.1 Gelidibacter sp. F63206 | reverse complement strand
CATGGCTAATAAACCATAAGCATCTTTTCCGTTGATCGTTTCATTTTCACTCATACGCTGCATTCTACCAAAATCAAGAATATTATCAAGTGTTCTGGTCTGCGTGCTGCGAATGCGCTCTAAGCTACCATCAAATTCAATCTTATTGAAAATATCATTGTCCAAAAGCCATTCTGGAGTGGTGAACAATTCTTTTTGAAGAAATTGTAAAGCCTCTTTTTGTTTAGCCTTGTCAACATGCGTATAAACGTCTCCTTCTTGATCGTAGGTTTTATAAATTTCATAGACTCCACCAATGTTCGCAGTGACGTGTCCCATATAGCGATTGTATTGGCCCAACACTTCGCCGTACATGGTTCCTAAATCATTATAATCCTTGCCATCTTCAGCAGTCCATTTGATGAGGTTTGGAACGATACGTTTTAAGTTGGCAATGCCGTAGGCACTCGCTTTCATCGCATCATCACCCAAATCTTCAGTTTGCGAGCTAGGGTCAATGACTCCACCACTTTGCTGTCTTCCAAAACGATACATTGGATCTCCAGCATGCTTTAGAATCCAGCTATCTAAGGTTTTCTTTTCGTCTTCTGGTGTTTCGGCATCCAAAATAGGACGGTAACCCCAAGAGATGGCATATTTGTCATACACCCCAATGTTTGGCATTAAGGCAACACCTTCATCACCTGGTTGTGCTACATAATTAAAACGCGCATAGTCCATAATGGATGGAGCAGTTCCATATTTTTTAGTGAATTCTGGATCACGCAAGTCGTCCACTTTATAAGCGGAGCTACTTCCCATATTGTGGGGTAAGCCTAAAGTATGTCCTACTTCGTGCGACGACACAAAGCGAATCAATCGTCCCATGATTTCATCTTTAAATCTCACACTTTGTGCCTCAGGATTGATGGCTGCCGTTTGTACAAAAAACCAGTTGCGCAACAAGGTCATAACGTTATGGTACCAGTTGATATCGCTTTCTATTATTTCGCCACTTCTAGGGTCGCTTACGTGCGGGCCATTGGCATTTGGGATCGGCGAAGCTAAATAACGCACTACAGAATAACGCGCATCTTCAGGACTCCAATCTGGATCCTCTTCAATTGTAGGTGGATCTTTGGCTATAATTGCATTTTTAAATCCGGCAGCTTCAAAAGCCACTTGCCAATCTTCAATACCCTCCTTGATGTATTTACGCCATTGTTCAGGAGTCGCCCTGTCAATATAGTAGACAATTTGTTTTTTAGGCTCTACCAATTCACCACGCTTAAATTTCTCAATGTCTTCATCCTTAACTTCAAGACGCCATCTATCCAAATAGGTGACTCTCTTGCTCTCATGGGCATCCAAACCGTAATCTATTTGTCCACTTGTAAACCAGCCGACACGTTGATCAAATATTCTACGTTTCATCGGTACTTTAGGTAATAGGATCATGGAGTTGTTGAGCTCTATGGAAATAGCACCACTGGTTGCATTGGAAGGGGGTTCACTAGCATTGTAGGTTTTTACATGGCGTGTTTCAATATTCAATGGGTAACTTTTAATACTCTCAATATACGAGAGGTCTGAGTCTAAACGGGTTACTTTATATTGTTTTCTACTTCGGTCAGGTAGACCTAAAGGCTTAACATCTTTATTAAATAAATCGGTAACATCAATTACGGTAGTCAACGAATCTTTACCAAAAGCTTTTATAGGAAAGCTGAATAGTACAGGTTCAAAGTTGGAATTCACGACCGCTTCGTGAACTGGTAATGTGTCATTGGCAACGACGTTGTGTGAAACCATGCGGAGTAAGACTCTTTTGCCTTTCTTTTGCCAACGCAACACTTGCTCGTCTTGTTTGCCACCACCAAAACCTAAGCCACTGGCTGTTTTGGCGATACGGGTTACTTTCAGCATTTCGCGTTCAAAAAGTGAATCGGGAATTTCATAAAAGTAAGTCTCGTCTATTTTGTGGACCGTAAACAATCCTGGATCACTTACAGCATCTTTAGTAATGACTTTGTTATACGGCTGGATGTCATTTTTTCCAGGTTTTTTAGCGGCGTCTGAAGCGGCACTACTAGATGGTGCTGATTTGGATGCTTTCTTGGAAGTTGAACATGATGCAACTAAAAAAAAGGACGCCAAAAACATCACACTAATGGAGATTTTTTTCAAAATGTTAGGAGTTTAAAAATTAAAAAAGTGAAAATAAGGAATACCTATCATTCAGAGGGTTTTACAATATATTTTAATATTTATTTAACTATTGAAAACCGCTTGTGCTTGGGATCAAAAAAGAATGTCTTGGTGATAAGACTACAGAATCATTAATTAATTGGATGTTCACAAAGAATTGACGTAAGCTTCAATTAGCGCATAGCCCTCTTGGTGGACCATAGAAGTACCAATTAGAGGCATGCTTACTCCAGGATTATAAAAACTTGTATAGCCTTTAATTGCACCTTTTGATATAGTTATTCCGGTGTTTTCAAATTCTGTTTCGTATTTCAGTTCTAAAGCACTGCGATCGTCACAACTACCACCAGAAGAATGACAATGTGCACAGTTAATATCAAAATAGGCTCTGGCGCGTTGATTTAGAGTATTTGATTGGTCTTGCCAATTGGGTAATACGGCAACGGTAGCAGGATCATTGAGTCCGGTTAACAAGTCACGATTGGTTAGTTGTTGTAGCTGATTAACACCATTTACAATAAAATTCATGCTGCGCAATTTAGGGCCAATAGGGTACACAACATCTGCATTGGTATGGCAAGTGAAACAATCTTGATTAGTAGGGATCTTATAGTTTACATTTTTGGAGTCGCCATCAATATTTATATAATTAATAGCAATATTGCCGCCTTCATAATCTAAAGTGGCCTCAGTTTGTTCACTGTTCCATTTGTAATTTGCCATTTCCCAGATGCCATTTTTAAGAATCAGCAAACGTGTTTCTATAATCGTTTTTCCTGCACTTTCGTTTCTGTCATCCGTATTGTAATAAAAGGTTTTTGAAATGACCGTATCATCAGGAAAATCTGGAAGCCCGTTGCCGGTAAAAGTCATAGATGTTCCGGGAGGCAATGCAATTAAACGTTGTTTATATGCGTAATCAGTAAACAATGATGAGGTCAGTTCGTATTCAAATGTCTTGTTATTGGGTTCCAAGTTCTTTAATTGACCTATATAGAGATTCATCTCTGATAAAGTTGCCCTAAATTCTGTAGACACCGGAGGGGTAGCAGTAGTGAATGTTTTGACGGAAGATACCATACTCGAATTGTTCACATCACAGAGGGAAAGAACGTAATAGTCGTAACTGGTATTTGGCTCAAGATTGGAAATGGTTATACTTTTTTTATCTGAGTTTAAGATGGTTCCTGAACCTAAAGTGAAATTGGAAGTCCCAAACTGAATTTCATAATTTCCAGAGTTGTTGGTATCATCCCAAGAAAGTGTGACGCTGTTGTGGCTAATATTGGTTTCAGATAAATTTGCTGGTATTGCACATATTTGGATCATGTCGTCTTCGTTTTTTTGACATGAGAATTGTAGCAATAATATTGCGGATAAGAATAAAACGTTCTTCATTTTGGTGTGTAGAAGCTGATTAATAGCGGATTGTGAATTTAATAAAAATCATGGCATTCTTTCGATAAAATCGTTATGTAACCAAAAAAAACCTATAAAAACCTAATTTTTAATATCTTATTTAAAATATCCTACCAGCATGGCGTGGTCAGAAACGTTGTAATAAAACTTTTGAAGTAGGATGGGACTTAGCGTTTTGACGGTATAAATTTGATCAATCTCAAGCAAGGGAATTCCAAAGGGCCAAGTGGCACTAAATCCCTGTCCGTAATCATGGAAGCTATTGTAATCGGTTTCGAAATTTCTGAAATGAACACTTTCATACGGTGTGTTGAAATCGCCGACAATAAGATCTACATTTCTTTCGGAAACTAATTGCAATACCGTTCCTAAAGTTTTTCGTTTATCCATTGTTGGTTTTTGAAAAGTGTCCGTAAGCGCAACTAATAAGGGGCCATTGGCAATCTCCATCTCCACAAAATTTATGTCATGGCTATATTCTTCAATGACATAAGTTATGTTTTTGATATGGCCTTTAACTCCAATCATCATATAGCCATCAAGAATTCGAAATTCATATGCCGGGAATTCCTCTGAGAGCTGAACAATGTCTTCTTGGGTGGCGTGTTCTGTTTCAACAAGAGCGATAATGTCAGGCTGAATTTTATTGATGTTTTTTGAAAGTATAGCCATGGGGATTGTGGGTTTATCCGCAGCATTCCAAAAAATAACGGAAGTGGCATCTTCTGGTATTTCAACATGTCTTGGGAAAATATAAGCATTGCGGAACCATGCAATATTAAGTACTATTATGAGGCAGATTAAAAAGATAAAATATGCTTTTGACCTGTAGAATAAAATGGTAATAATACTTCCAATAAAAATTATAATAGGCAGGGGAAAGGCATAGAAAATAATTTGAAGAAATTGGAAATGATCCTTTAGGATAAAATGTACAAGTAATAAAAAAGCATATGCAAACAATGCACATGCTCTTAATATTACAAAAATTTTCATCATGATATTAGATGATATCTACAAATAAACCGGCTTCAGTTTTATCCACTTTGGCAAGTTTGTTTTTTGTCAGGCCTTTTATAGTTGCATCCCACTTTTTGTTGCTCAATCCTGATTGGGCTTTTAAGGTGTTTAAATCGATTGGCGCATTAGACTTTAAAAGGGTCAGCACCGCTTTTTCTTCATCCGTCATTGCTACAGCCTTCTTTTCTGGCTTCATTTGAGGGAAGAACAACACTTCCTGTATGGATTGGTTATTGGTTAAATACATGATAAGACGATCCATACCTATGCCCATTCCTGATGTTGGAGGCATTCCGTATTCTAAGGCCCGTAAGAAATCGTAATCAATCATCTCAGTAGCTTCGTCATCCCCTTTTTGAGCCAATTCCATTTGATGTTCAAAACGCTCACGTTGGTCAATAGGGTCGTTCAGTTCAGAATAGGCATTGGCGATTTCCTTACCGCAGACCATCAATTCAAAACGCTCAGTAAGTTCCGGATTGTCGCGATGTTCCTTGCATAACGGACTCATTTCCTTTGGATAATCCGTAATGAATGTGGGTTGGATATAATTGCCTTCGCACTTTTCGCCAAAAATTTCATCGATCAATTTCCCTTTACCCATTGTTTCATCCACGGCAATGCCCATATCTTGAGCCGCTTTTCTGATGTCATCTTCAGATTTTCCGGTAATATCAAAGCCGGTAAAATGCTTAATGGAATCTGTCATGGTGACACGGGCATATGGTGCTTTGAAATCGATCTTGTGCTCGCCAAAAGTTGCTTCGGTGGAACCATTTACGGCAATGGCGCAATGTTCTAACAATTGCTCACAAAAATTCATCATCCAATTGTAGTCTTTGTAGGACACATAGATTTCCATCGCTGTAAACTCCGGATTATGGGTACGGTCCATGCCTTCGTTTCTGAAATTCTTTGAAAACTCATAAACGCCGTCAAAACCTCCAACAATAAGACGTTTCAGGTAAAGTTCGTTGGCAATTCGCATGTATAACGGAATATCCAAACTATTGTGGTGCGTTACAAACGGACGCGCAGCTGCACCTCCTGGGATGGGTTGCAAAATAGGAGTTTCTACCTCAAAGTAGCCAGCATCATTAAAAAACTGACGCATGGCATTGTATAACTTGGTACGTTTGATAAATACCTTTTTAACCTGAGGATTGACCACCAAATCGGCATAACGTTGTCTGTAGCGTTGCTCAGGATCTGTAAATGCATCATAGATCACACCATCCTTTTCCTTTGGCAGTGGCAAGGGTTTTAGAGATTTACTCAATAAAGTAAAATGTTTGACTTTTACTGTTTTTTCGCCGACTTGAGTTGTAAATAATTCCCCTTCAATCCCGATGAAATCACCAAAGTCCAATAGTTTTTTAAATACTTCGTTGTACAAGGTTTTATCGTCACCAGGACAGATTTCATCTCTGTTGAAATACGCTTGGATTCTGCCTTCAGAATCCTGTATCTGGGCAAAGCTTGCTTTCCCTTGAACTCTTACGGACATCAATCGACCAGCAATGACAACTTTCTTGCCTTCTTCAAATTGCTCTTTCACCTGTTTGGACGTATGGTTTACAGGATATAAATCGGCTGGATATGGATTAATGCCCATGTCACGTAATACGACTAATTTCTCTCTTCGAATGAGTTCTTGTTCTGAAAGTTGCATGCTGTTAAATTTTAATGTGCAAAATTACACTTTTTTAAAAAATAAACCTCCTTCTTTCATGGATAGATTGGCTTTTTGGTGGTTTATTCAGAGAAAGATTTTAATAAATGGTGAAGTTGTTTGATTTTAGCAGTGCTTTTCAATTTTTTAATGGTTTTTGCATTTCCTTCAACTTATAAAAAGACTGTTTATAAGTAGAATTCCGTAACAAACCTTAAGTTTAAGCGTCTTATTGGTACACCATCTTAACGGAAGGTTTATCAATCATCAAAAATCAATATAATCATGAGTATTTGGAGGGTCATTCTTTCTATAATTTGTCCACCTTTGGCTGTTCTTGACCGGGGATGTGGCTCTATTGTTATTGTCTTTTTATTGTGGCTCTGTGGATGGGTCCCTGGAGTTATTGCGGCCTTGGTCATCTTGAACAACCCGAAGCGGTAGTTTTTAGATGGCGGTCTTCAGTCTCAGCGGCGGTCAATGATGATTCGTTCATTTATGAGGTGGTTATAGCTTGATAATCGCCTCTATTTTTTATATGACAAATAACTCTTATAAACCATAGAATTATAAGATCATATTCATACATCATCCATACACTATCCATACACTATCCATACACTATCCATGGAGTATATACGCTATACCTATTTTTGTGCCCCGTCCTTTTCAACCGCATGTTTTGAGCTCTATTCGTTGTTCTTTGAGGGACCAACTGGCGTGAGATGGGAATCAATAAATTCAATTGGAACATCTTTTTTGAAGATCCGTTACCCATCATCCATCCAAAATAGTTTAAATTTGTTGGCATGAATAAAATTGTTGAAGTTCAAGATTTAGGTCATAATGATTATAAATCGACGTGGGATTATCAAGAGGGATTGTTTAAGTCTGTTATAGATACAAAAATTAAGAATAGAAGAGAGGATAGCAACTTAGAGACACAGAACTATTTTTTGTTTGTAGAACATCCACATGTATATACCTTGGGTAAAAGTGGTGATTTCTCACATCTGTTATTGAATGAAGAGCAACTGGCCCAAAAAGGCGCCACTTTTTATAAAATTAACCGGGGAGGAGACATAACCTATCACGGTCCAGGGCAAATTGTGGGTTACCCGATTTTGGATCTGGAGAACTTTTTTACCGATATTCATAAATACTTGCGATTACTTGAGGAAATGATCATTTTGACCTTGACGGAATACGGGTTAAAAGCTGAACGAAGTCCGGGAGAAACTGGTGTTTGGTTAGGTGTGGGAACGCCGTTTGCACGGAAGATTTGCGCCATGGGTGTCAGGGCGAGCAGATGGGTGACGATGCACGGATTTGCGTTGAACGTAAATGCCGATTTGGGCTATTTTGACAATATCATTCCGTGTGGTATTCGTGGCAAAGCCGTTACCTCATTGAATGTAGAATTAGGTATTGATAAGGTGGATGAATCAGAATTAAAAGCAAAACTCTTAAAGCATTTTATAGCCCTGTTTGATGCCGTGCCTCATTATAAAAAGAGCGTATTGTAGATATGGGACACCTCCAAAAGATCATTTTATTGGTTTTAGTTGTGCCCTTGGGCTTGTTTCCTGGGGGACTGATCTCTTATGTCTTGATGTATGAAGAACTGAAATTTGAAACCTCAATGTGGATTCCGATTGGAATGACGGTTTTGGGGATCGGCAGTTTTATTTTTCACTTTAAAACCAAAAGCTTTTACAGATTGGTCAGAAAAGACGACGAATTGCCAAGCGTAGATCTGTTGTTATGGATTTTAAATATCGCTTTCGGAATGGTTTATATCCTGCTCTCTTTTTTCATGATTTATATTATGTATATATTTAGGGAAGAAAAAAACTGGTTTATGATGTTGATAGCCATCATTCCTATGTTAATTGCAGGAATATGGACCGTTTTTGAGGCATTTTATCTTAATAGATTGATCCGGATCCATAAATATGTCCATCGCCATTCTGACATAGAAAATATCAAAGGAAATATCACTGAATAGGATCTTGGTCTGCAAGAAATTCACTTTTTTTTTAAAAAATCGTAAATCCTGTTAGCTTTCCTCATTAAAAAACACCTTGTAATAATGCATTTTTTTAATGTCGTCGTAGCCGCGTTCCAAATATTCAGCAGAAGCATCAGGAGCGTCAACATCTAATTTGATCTGTATATTGGTGTCCAATTTAATTTCCGTCTTAATCTTCTGTCTTTGTTTTTTTAGAACATTTTCGGAAACATCAAACTGGTTGCGGATGATCAATGCGCGATCGGTTTCGAAACCTTTTTTATAATCCTCAAAAAGATCTTTGTACTTATCATCTTCAAAAACATCATCTTTAAAGTTTTCAACGTTGATCACTTCGTTTTCCTTGAAATAATCGATGGTCTTGGCCAAAAACGTGCTTTTTTCCTGAATTCCTAAGCTCGGTTTTAAAACATCTTCAGAAAAATCCCTACAGAGTTCAATGTAATTTTTGGTGTGTTGGTTGTGGTCATCGGGATACTTTATGTTGAGAAAGTGCTTGATCCAATATTGGGTGTCGTACGAATTGTTATCAACGCTCAGTATGATATTGCCTTCTGTATCTGAAGTGTTTAATATAAGGCAGCCTTTATCCACTTTTTTCGTTGGAATTCCTTTTTGGGTGATAAGATCATAGCTGTTGTTTTCCAAATAGGTTTGGAAGAATTCTGCTCTATTTTCAATTTTGAAGATGCCGATAGCTTTGACAAACATATCGTCATATTGAATGTCCTCGAAAACACATACCAATACGTCTCCCGTCTTTATTTGGGACGAATTACTTTGCTCAAACAAGTGGGTGACCACATGTTTTGAAATTTCTATAAAGTTGCTTTCGTCGGCAAACAGCTGGGTCGCGTAAGTGTTGATTTCGTTCAGGTTAATGTTGGAGTGGTGATTGAACCGATAGCTCTCTACCAAACTTCCAAAAGGACGCAGTAAATAGCCCAGCATCAAGTCGTAACTGACTTCGTCGAAATCCAGCTCCTGTTCAGAAAAGGCGTTTTTAGTACTGTTAAACTTGTTGCCAACCTTGTGGAGGATTGCTTTTGAAATAGAGGCCTTGGTACGTTTGATCATGTCAGAATCTTTGCATTTTGAAGTCTGCAATACTACATAATTTTGACTGAATACAAATAGAAAACGCCAAGGATTTTCCTTGACGTTTTAAAAAACATGGAGATTTACTTAATACTAAATTTTGATAAATTCGACACGTCTATTTTGCGCTTTGCCATCGGGGGTGGCGTTGTCGGCTACTGGGGCATTCGCGCCTTTGCCGTCCGTTTGGAGTCGGTCTGGTGAAATGTTGTAAAGATTTATCAAAGCATTTTTGACAGACTCAGCCCGCTGTTTTGATAAAGTCATATTGGCATCACTGTTGCCATCAGCATCGGTATGGCCAACAATGGTGAGTTTCATATTTTCATCTTGTAATAATACTTGCGAAACCTGTAATACGATCCCCAAGGATTGCGGTTTTATATTGGCCGAACCGGAGTCAAAAAGGATACCGTTGGTAGAAATTTTACCTTCAGACAATAATTTCCTTCGTAAGTCTTCCCCGCCGTCCGCAACCTTAAGATTGCTAATAAATAGTCGCTCTTCGCCCTCTTTAAGACCTTTCACATTGAACTTTAAATGTTTTAATACATTCAATTCTGCAACCATTCGTGGGATGTCTAAGTATTTTGTTTCATTGACCCAAAGTCGGTAACGATTTCTGGTGACCGCAATGGCGATATGAGGTTGATTAAGTAAGGCTTCTCTAATATCGGCTGCAACTTTACTGTCAATGCCACCACTTTTGTTATTGAAAATATTTGTGGAGTGAATGCCGTAGGTGTTATATTGGCATAGTGATAATGAGCTTTGAATATAATTGTCTGAGTACTTCCGTAGAGCATCTGAATCAGTTAAAGAGATTTGCAGATAGGAACTGGAAGAAGTATTTTGACTGAAACCTTGGGTGACGATATCGAACTCAATCGTATAATCCTCTGGCAGGTCTTTTACATCAGGAATATAGAAAACGGAATGTCCTGAATTTAGTTCAAACCAATTGCCTTCCACATTATTTATTTTCACCACTTCACCTGAACCATTGGTATTCCATTTTGACGGGAAGTCACCAATAAAATCCTGTGAAAAGTCGTCATAGAACAACACCTTGTCCCCGGGCACAAAATCGTATTTGCTGTACACCTCAAGGCCGTCTGAGATATTTTTTTTATTGGCGGTTTTTGAGGTCTGGGAATTGCTGTCGCCACTGGTTGATTGATTGTTAACGGAGTGGTCTGATTCATTTGAAGGCGATTCATTTGAAGGCGATTCATTGGACGGTGGCTTTTGACTTGGATCCAGTATGGAGTCCATCATCTTGCCGGTTTCTTTTTCAGTTTTCCTCTCTAATTTTCGTTCGACGGTTCGTTCGGCACTTTTTTGTATTTTTTTCCATATTTGGGCATTCGCTGTAGGCGTCATAAATAGCCCAATAAGGGCAAAGCCAAAAATAGTTTTTAAAGAAAAAAGGGTTTTCATTTCTATATAGTGTAAATTAAGCGTTAATAGCAAATTTTAATATAGTAAGAAACCATCTTTAAACGAAGGGAAACTGTATGGTTGGTATGACTTTATGTGTGAATGGTAGAAAGGTTAATTTATCTGGTAAATAATGATGCCGTTTTGATCGCCTTTTGTGACAAATTCAGGGCTCTTTCCTTTGTCGATATTGTTAAGGTCAATAGTAGAATTTCCGTAAACTGGAAAGTTGCTAATGCTCTTTCCTAAGCTATCAAAGAGATAGACCTTCTTGGCCTGTAAATCGGTAACCGATACATAAATCTTATCGTTGACATAAAAGATTTTTGGTGGTGTGTAATCTCCAAAATCGAGCTCTACTTTATGGGTTTTGATATGCAGAATGTTGTCGGAAAGTGTGACTAAGGTCTTACTGGTTGCAGTGATGCTGTGTTTCTCTCCCAAATTTAGATTACTACTGCTCATGTTGCCGTTTTCATCAATTTGGACAAGATCCCCATTAGCTGTCGTTGTAGTAAATTTATTGTCGTATAAGTAAATGCCACTATCGCTGAAGTTGATGTTGTTCTTTACGTTGACGCGTGTTTTTCCTACCCGACTCAATATTTCGAGTTCCTTGCCTTGCACAAAAACGATATAATCCTTTCTGCCAATTCTGAAATGTTGAGGTTGTGTATTAATGGTGTTTTCTGCTTTTTTGTAGTTAAATCCGCTCACAATATTTCCTTGTTTGTTGTACAATAAAACAGATGAGCCCTGAGTGACCATCAACCTGTAATCTCTGTTTTTATCATAATCAAAGACTGATAGAGGCTGGGTAATCTGATCTCTAAACTTTAAAGGGAATTTGCCGACATTCTTTCCATTACGGTCTAAAACATAAACCTGATGCTCAGTGGCAAATGCCAATTGGAGTCGTCCGTTTTTATGGATATCTATTTGTTCAATTTTTCCTAAAATCTTGCTGTCCAATTGCTTTTTCCATTGCACCTTGCCGTCCTTGGAAATAAGATATAAATTGTTGCCAATGTCTTGCACCACTACTTCCATTTGGTTGTTGGTGTGGTTATTTACAAATTGAGGATTGGTCAATACGTCGGCGTCGAGAGTTATGCTAACGTCTTCATAAACCGAATTGGAGGTAAATTTTTTCTTATTTTTCTGCAGAATGGCATGGACATGGGCAAAATCGGTTTCAAATACAAATTGAATGGCAGATGCATTGAAACCATCCGGATTGAGGGTGTTCTCAGAATCGAAATTTGAATTGAGAATGTCTTTTAGATGATTGGCATTACCGTAAGCAAACAATGACGACTCGTCACTCAATTCATCCATAAGGTCTTCAAAAGCATGAGAGGTATAGAGTGTTGCATTGTTTTGATAACTGCTAATGACCTCTTTTAGGAGTTCCATATCATCTGAAAACACAAGATAATCATCAATATTGACAAACTTTGTGGCATTAGTGTAAGTGATCAATGGTGAAAATAAATTAGAAAAAAAATCAGGTTTATCAAAAGAATAAATAGCGATGCCACGATAGGTGTCAATATTGTTTTCTTCTCCAAAAAATGCGCTCATATTTTCGGCATCGATACTGGTCAAAACGACAGCTTGTTGTTTGTTCTTATATATAACTCCGGCTTCTAAAACACTTTCAAAGAGTGGTTCGCTTAATATAGAATCTTGTTTTCTGAACTTAGAAAGATTGTCTTGGAAGGTCTTAAAACTGTGAAATGAAAAGCTCAAGAATCCATCACTATCAGGCGGGCATATTTTAGGTAATGAATTTTCTTGGGGGAAGGTGTTTTTAAAAATATTAATCAAGCTTTTAGAAGAATCCTTAGCAATGGTAATCCCATCAAATTTGAGTTGATCCTGTGTTAAGTCGGCATCCAGTAAAAGATAATTGGTGAGCTGAACCTTGTTAAGTTGCTCATCGAAGAAGAATTTTGGTTGAAAAGCTTTTTCCTTGGTATTGATTAAAATGGATAGGGATTCTCCGTTTGAAGTTGTCTTAAACAATTCCTTTAACGACGGGTCTGTGTCCTTTTGTTTAAATGCTGCTTCGGTAAGCACCCTATCATTTGAGGCAAAAAAAACACTGTCTTTAACGATGCTATAGATGACTTCATCCTCAATGGTGGTTTTAGTTAAAGAGTGGCCTTTTAAGGAGATGGTTTCTACTGAATAGTTGCGAAGAGAATCTAATTTAAAAAGATCCGTATGATATTTTGTGATCACTGAGACTTGGAGGCTGTCTGTTTTGTTTTTTCCAAAGGCAATAAATAGATCCTCTGAGGGTTTAAGATGCTTAAGAAAATCGAGTTTTCTGTTTAATTGATCAAGTGAAGATTTCCCTGAAAATTGACTGAGTAAACTATTGTTTTTAAATACGCTGCCTAAACCTTCAATCGATGTTGTCTTCATGACCACAGAAGCATGACTAGGCACCAATGAGATGAGATTGGAATGCTTATGGATGTCGCTTTTACAACTTATGATCAGTATAAATGTCAACAGTAAACAAATATTTCGCATATCGATTTTTTTGTAAATATAAAAAGTTAGAGTGGCAAGTGTAATTGTTGGGGCAATAATCTAAAGGTTTTTCTGTGATAAGGCGTAATGCCGTATTTTTTTATTGCCTCGCGATGTTCTTTCGTTGGATAGCCTTTGTTTTGTCTCCAATTGTACATGGGGAATTCTTCGTGGATTTGACACATATACGCATCTCTGTTGGTTTTGGCCAAAATAGAAGCGGCCGCAATATTAAGATGTTTACTGTCGCCTTTAATGATGGTTTCGTGAGGGATGTCTGCAAATGGCTTAAATCTATTGCCATCAACACTTATAAATGTCGGCACTGTTTTTAATCCACCAATAGCCTTATGCATGGCTAAAATGGAAGCGTTCAAGATGTTGATTTCGTCAATTTCTTCAGGATAGACATGTGCAAACGCGAACGACACAGCATCTCTTTCAATGATAGATTTCAGGAAATTGCGTTTATCTTCCGATAGTTGTTTTGAGTCATTCATCATTAGACTCTCAAAGGTCTCGGGTAGGATAACTGCCGCCGCCGTAACTGGGCCTGCAAGGCAACCGCGGCCTGCTTCATCCGTTCCACATTCTAAAGAATTTGATGTAAAAGAAAGTTTGAGTTTCAAGTTTCAAAAATTTAAAAAAAATTTGAACAAAGTTAAAATTTTTAAAGAAGCAATTGACGATTGTAAGAGTTTATTGACATTAACTCATTAATTTAATCATTAGCAGATGAAACGTTAAAGTTTTAACTATTTTTAACAATTGTTTTGCGGTTTTAAGATATTATTTAGAAGTTTGTGAAAACTAACTTAAATATGAATTCATGAAAGTAAAATTACTAGGATTAATGACGCTATGTATGACACTTGTAATGCAAGTGTCTTTAGCGCAAGAGAAGACCGTTTCAGGAACGGTGACGTCCGTTTCAGATGGATTGCCAATCCCTGGAGTAAATGTCATAGTTAAGGGTACCACTCGTGGTGTTCAAACAGACTTTGACGGTAACTATTCCATCAGGGCCAGTGTTGGTGAGGTTTTGGCATTTTCTTATGTTGGGATGCAAACTGCGGAAGCTGTTGTAGGTGCGAGCAACACCATAAACATGGGCTTAAGCATTGACGGCGCGCTAGACGAAGTGGTTGTCGTGGCATTTGGAACTACAACCAAGGAAGCTTTTACAGGTTCTGCCTCGGTTATTAAGGCGGAGGAGCTGGAGTTGAGGTCTTTAACATCCCCTATTTCAGCAATAGAAGGGAACACTACTGGTGTCCAATTCCTGTCAGCATCTGGTCAGCCAGGTTCGTCTCCAAGTATAGTCATTAGAGGAGTAGGTACACTTAATGGTACAACAGACCCACTTTATATTGTGGATGGAATTTCGTATCAAGGAGGGTTGAATACTATCAACCAGAATGATATCGAAACCATAACGGTTTTAAAAGACGCAGCATCAACGGCGCTTTACGGGTCGCGTGCTGCAAATGGTGTAGTGATCATTACCACCAAAAAAGGTAAAAAAGGATCCGCTGTTAAAGTAGATTTTACAACTCAATTTGGGGTCATCACTAAAGCTATAGATGATTACGATCAAGTAACTCCAGGTGAATATTATGAGCTGATGTTCCAGTCTTATAAGAATTCATTGAGTGGTGCTGACGCAGCTCAGGTTGCTTCATCCACTATTTTTAATCGTTTGGGAAGAAATCCTTTTAATGTTCCTAATGATCAAATCGTAGATGTGAACGGGAATATTAATCCAAACGCAAGAGTCATTGCGGAAGATTTAGATTGGTATGATGCCTTGGAAAGAACCGGAACCAGAGAAAGTCATTCTATTAACGTATCTGGTGGTGGTGAAAACTTTTCAACGTTTTTTTCTGCCTCTAACTTAAAAGAGAAAGGATATGTTATAGAAAGTGATTATCAACGAACTACAAGTCGATTGAGTGGAACTTATGATCCAACACGATGGTTGTCTATGGGTGGTAACGTTAATATAGCGGTAGAAGAATCGCATGGACCACCATCAAGGGGATCATCAATAGCTAACGTTTTTAGTTTTGCTAAAAACATGGGGTCTATTTATTCTCCATATTTATTGGATCCAAATACCGGTCAATATATCTATGACGAAAACGGTAAGCGTAGATGGGATAGAGGAGAAAGTATCAGTGAATTGGGAATTCAATCCAGACCAACTAGCGTAGGTCGTAATGCCTTGGAAGAAGCTATTTTAAACAATGAAGAAACCAAGAGAAATAACTTCGGATTTAGATACAATGCTGATTTGACCCTCACAAAAGGTCTTAAATTTGGAGTGATCTATGGTAAGGATTTTCAAGATCAGATCAACCACAGTTATGAGAACGCTGAAGTTGGTGATGGCGCTCCTACGGCAAGATTTGAAGATGCTCGATTCAGAAGAACGGTTGAAAACTTCAGTCAGTTGTTGACCTATGGTAATTCTTTTGGATTTCATAGTCTTGACGTTACTTTAGGACATGAAAGCTTTGATAGACATTTTTCGTCCAACAGGATTTTTAAAGGAACACAAACCGTAGCAGGTATTTACGAAGGTTCAAACTTCTCGGTTATTCTGGATGCGGATGGTAGTAGTACAGACTATAGACTTGAAGGATATTTTGCAAGGGTCAATTATGACTATGACCATAGATACTACTTAAGTGGTTCTGTAAGAAGAGACGGATCTTCTGTTTTCACCAATAATAAATGGGGATCGTTTTTCTCAGTTGGTGCATCATGGAGAATTAGTCAGGAAGAGTTCATGAAGGATGTGTCTTGGATCAATAATTTAAAGCTTAGAGGTTCTTACGGTGAGGTTGGAAATGACCAGTTAGGAAATTACTATATCTCACAACCGTTATATGCTATTTATCCTAATGCTGGTGCTCCTGGAATTTTTTGGGACTCTACTGGAAACGCAGATTTACTTTGGGAAACCTCTGAAAGTTTTGATGTGGCTTTAGAATTCGGATTGTTTGATAATCGTTTGACAGGATCATTTGAATACTATAAGAAAGTTTCTTCTGACCTTTTATATAATGTCCCGATTCCTGGATCTGAAGGTCAAATTCAAGCGCCTGACAATGTGGGTGATTTATTCAATGAAGGCTTTGAATTGGGTCTAAATGCCCGTATTGTTGACAATGAAAGTTTTTCTTGGGATTTGGGGATTCAGGCCTCTACTTTAAAGAATGAAATTACTGCCCTTCCAGATCCATTTATTGATGGTTCCAAACGTTGGGACGTAGGACGCTCAAGATTTGAGTTCTTCATTTATGATTACGCAGGTGTTGATCCAGCTAATGGTGATGCTCTATATTATATGTATGAAGAGGTGGATGGAAAAGTAGGTGTTCCTATTATGAATTCAGATGGCACCCAAGCTACAACCAATATATATCAAGATGCTGGTAAAGGGTACGTCGGAGCGTCTTCGGTTCCAGATGTCATTGGTTCAATTTCCAACGGATTAAAATATAAAAATATTGGTCTTAACTTCTTGTTCACCTACCAAATTGGAGGAGATATCTTAGACTATGGTTATGCTAATATGATGCATGAAGGTGAGTATGGAGCGTCGTTGCATCCAGATGCACTTAGAACATGGAAAAATCCTGGAGATGTTACAGATGTTCCACGTATGCAAAATGGTAGTAGTAATTTAGCGCCAACCCTAACTTCAAGATGGTTGACGGACGCCTCATACCTGTCGCTAAGAAACGTGACCTTATCCTATAACTTGAATGATGATGTTGCAAACAAAATTGGGATCGATAGATTAAGATTGTTTTTATCTGGTGAAAATATATTCATTATTAATGAAAGAAAAGGATTAGATCCGCAGTACAATCTTTCTGGTACACCAAGTGGTAATGACTATAACCCAAATAGAGTGATATCAGTAGGTCTGAATGTTGCGTTTTAAGAAAATTTTTAAAAATGAAGAAAATGATACGAAAAATATATATACTATTATTTGTAGGTGCCATGACACTTACTTTAGGGTGTGAGGAAGAGTTTCTTGACACTGTTCCTACAGATTCAATTTCTGAAGAATCAGCCCTTTCGAGCCCAGATAATATGGAGTTGGTCCTTAACGGACTCCATAGAATGATGTACGGCCAAAACCAATTGACCGGTGGAACCTCAAGTAGATCAGGCGAAAGTCACTTTATCCCAATGTTTGATGCTGTTGGTGGAAATATCATCCACTCCTCTCCTGGAAATGGTTGGATGACATCCGACTTAAAATGGCAAAGTCATGTCAATTCAAGTGCGACAACAGGATTTAACCTTTGGTTTCAGCGCTACCATTTTGTAGCTACTTCAAGTGCTATAATTGATAAAGTAGCAGCAAGTGATTTTACGGTTACCCCACAATTGAACAATATCTTGGGACAGTCACATGCATATCGCGCATGGGCCTACTACAGGTTGATAACTACGTTCTCTAAGGGCTATCTTATTGGCGACCCTGCTACAGATCCTGGTGTACCCCTTCAGTTAGATCAAGGAACACCATATACTAGTGGGCCAAGAGGTACAGTGCAACAAGTCTATGATCAAATGGAAATTGACATCGACAAAGCTATCGCTTATCTAAAAGAAGCTAGTCCTGCAGCAAATAAGTCGCACATTTCTCTAAATGCGGCCTATGGAATTAAAGCACGTATAGCCTTGTCAAAAGGAGATTGGGAAACTGCAGCCGATAATGCTGAACTCGCTAGAAGTGGATATCCGTTGTTGGATGAAGATGGATGGTTGTCAGGCTTCAATACCTATGATCTCTCAGAAGTCATCTGGGGAGGAAAAGTAATTGAGACAGAGACGAACTATTTCCAATCCTATTTTTACTACGTGGCTTTTTCCTTTAACGGAAGTCAAAATAGATCAAATCCAAAATTGATCAGTAAAGAATTGTATGACAAATTACCAGCTACTGATTATAGAACTAAAGCATGGTTGCCTCTGGCACCTAACACTAATCCGGCAGCCTCCAATGGTCAGGGCGGAAGTTATGAGTCTGATCCAAATTATGACGACAAAGCCTCCTTTGATGCCGCAAAAGCTGCTATTATTGAAAAATATGGAGCTACAAAGGGACACAACACCCATCCTTATATGAATGTCAAGTTCCAATTGAAGAACCCAGGGTCCATTGATCCAGATGATGTGATCTATATGAGATCGTCTGAAATGGTGTTGATAGAAGCGGAAGCAAAGGCAATGATGGATGACGTTACTGGAGCACAAGATGCGCTTGCTATTCTTGGTGAAAAGAGAGATTCAGCTTTTGATAAAAGCATTTTTACTACAAAGGAATTGCTAATGGAAGAGATCAAATGGCAACGACGCGTTGAGCTGTGGGGCGAAGGATTTAGCTATCATGATAATATCAGATGGGATGAAGGATTGGATCAATCTAATTCTGGTGCTTCGGAAGTCTTGTATCAGGATGGTTTTATGCAACCAAAACCGTCAATAAATGATAAATGGATTTTTAAAATTCCACAACAAGAAATCGATTCAAATCCTAATATGACTGAAGCCGATCAAAATTAAGTTGCACTATGATATAAGCTAAAAAGCTTAATTAAATTATAAATATAGAATCCCGGGACATATTATGTTTCGGGATTTTATTTTAAAATCAATTTCTCTTTGGTTGAACATTCTAAAATTTAATCAAATATTGAGCAGCCAAAAATATAGATTATTAATTGTTGCTATTCTGCATGCAGTGAAGCAAACGGTAAATCAGCAGTTTTTTAACACAAAGACTAATTATTCCATGGAGAATTACAGTTTAATTTGCATTATGTTCTGATGGAATAAATATTGAATTCAAATAGTTAAAATTTTAACGTAACCATTATTAAAAATTTACATCTAATTGGTGTTGGTGCTTAATGTTTTAGGTGCTGACGCGCTTTTTAAAAGTGCATTTGGCGTTAACATATTATTATATATAAAACTTGTTTTTTTAATATATTATTATGATGTTTGCGCAAGACTAACTCAAATAATTGTTTTATGAAATTAAAATTAACATGGTTAATGACGCTTTTCATGGCGTTTGTGATGCAGTTTTCTTTTGCACAAGAGAAAACTGTCTCAGGTACGGTCACATCTGTTTCGGATGGTTTGCCGTTGCCTGGTGTAAGTATTATTGTAAAAGGAACGACTCGTGGGGTTCAAACAGATTTTGATGGAAATTACTCCATTAATGTTCGTGTGGGGGAGACCTTGGCGTTTTCGTTTGTAAGTATGAAGAGCACTGAAGTTGTAGTTGGTGCCAGTAATACTTATAATGTTGCGATGGAAGAAGATATTGCTGCTCTTGATGAGGTGATCATTGTAGGGTACGGTACTACTACCAAACAAGCATATGCAGGAACTGCAAAAACAGTGGAGGCTAAGGACATTGAGTTTAAAAACTACTCAAACGTTTCACAGTCACTTGCAGGTGAGGCCGCTGGTGTAACTGTAATTAACACTTCTGGTCAGCCTGGTACAACTTCTACAATTAGAATTAGAGGTTTTGGATCTGTAAATGGAAACAGAGCTCCTTTATATGTTGTTGACGGTGTGCCTTACTCAGGTAGTTTAAATGCTGTCAATCCATCAGATATTCAAAGTACTACCATTTTAAAAGATGCTACAGCTACCGCAATTTATGGTTCTCGTGGAGCGAATGGGGTAATCTTGATTACTACAAAATCTGGGTCTTCAAGAGAGACTTATGTTGAAGTAGATGTTAAAACAGGTGTTAGCTCTTCGATTATCCCAAGATATGAGGTTGTTACTTCTCCTGAAGAGTCTATTGGACTCATCTGGGAAGCTAAGGTTAATAGAGAGCGCTTGAACGGTAATCCTGATCCAATTG
The DNA here is from genome assembly GCF_023015735.1 of Gelidibacter sp. F63206. NCBI lineage: Bacteria > Pseudomonadati > Bacteroidota > Flavobacteriia > Flavobacteriales > Flavobacteriaceae > Gelidibacter > Gelidibacter sp. F63206. Next base: position 12,439 of record NZ_JALKAU010000077.1, on the reverse strand, counting down.
GAACAGTTAACAATACTTTGTTTACGAATGCAATTGTTGCTCCTGGATACAACATGTGGAATGTTGCGAATGGTGCAGAACTTATTGATCCAGCAACTGGTCAAGTTAGACCTGGTGTGACTAGACGTTATACTCCAGAAAGATATGAGGACCTTTCCTTTAATGAGGCTTTTAGAACTGAAGCCAACTTAAGAATGGGTGGTGGAACTGATAAATCTAAGTATTTCTTCTCTACTGGTTATCTTGATGACAACGGCTACGCAATAAACACAAGCTATAAGAGATATACTACGCGTTTAAATATCAATACAGATATAAAAGAGTGGTTTAACGTTGGGGCTAATATTGGATATACGTATTCAGAAAGTCTTAATAACGGTCAAACGGATGGGGCCGAAAACATTTTTGAGTTTGCTGACAAAATGAATCCTATTTATCCAGTATTCTTAAGAGATGACAATTATCAATTGGTTCCTGATCCAATATTTGGAGGTTATCAGTATGACTATGGTTCTAACTCTGGCTATAGAGCTAGACCAAACGCCAACAACTTGAACCCGATAGCATCGGCTTTGTACGATCATAATGGAACTAAAAGACATGAGATCAATGCAAGTTTTAATGGTAAAATAAAATTGACCTCTGACTTAAGTTTCGAAACTACTTTTGGAGCTCAATACTCGAATAACATTTTTAAATCAATGGGTAACCAATTTTATGGTGTAGCTACTGCTAACGCAGGGGATTTATTTATGAGACAAACTGAGACACGAACAATCAACTTTTTACAGTTGCTTCGTTATAAGAAAAGTTTCGGAAATCACACTTTAGAAGTATTGGCTGCTCATGAAAGCAATGAGTTCAAACAATCTCTTGCTACTCAATATAAAGGAAAAGCGATTATTCCTGGTGGATTGGAACTTGATAACTATATTGTGAACTTGAGTCCTGCAACAGGATATTCTCAAGCAAGAACACTAGAGTCTTATTTTGGTCAACTTAATTATGATTTTGACAATAAATATTATTTAACAGCTTCTGTACGTAGAGATGGATCTTCAAGGTTTTACAAAAACAAATGGGATACTTTTGGTTCTATTGGAGCTGCTTGGGTAATTAGCAACGAAGAGTTTTTACGTAACAACGATTTATTGACCTTCCTTAAGTTGAAAGGTTCTTACGGAATAACTGGTGATGAAAATGGTGTTGGATTCTATACAGGGATCAATACTTTTGATGTTGTTAACGTAGGTGGTGAGTTTGCTGTAACTCCAAGATTGTTTGCTAACCCTGAGTTAACTTGGGAAACAGCACAACAATACCAAGCTGGTTTAGAGTTTACTTTAGGTAATTTCTTAGATGTTGGCTTGGATTACTATATCAAGGATACGGATAATTTGATCTTTGATAGAAGAAATGCACCTTCATCTGGTGTTGCGCTTATTACTGTTAACGATGGTGTATTGAGAAACAGTGGTTTTGAATTTGACTTGACTGGACATTTTATAAGAAAAGAAAATGTGGCTTTATCGCTGTCACTTAACGGGGCAATGTACAATAACGAAATCACAACAATGCCTATCGATCCTGAAACTGGAGAACCTGCCAACTTTAATATAGTTGGAAGATATGGGTATTCTAAGGGTCGTTCAATTTATGACTTCTACATGAGAGAATATGCTGGTGTAGACCCTGCTGATGGCTATCCAATGTGGGTACAACATTTTGATGATGTTAACGGCGATGGAGAGTTTAATACTGGTGATGTTCCAATTATAAGTCTTACAAAATACTTAAAGGAAAATACTAATGCTAACGTTGCAAGCAGAACAACAAAAACTTATGCCAATGCAACTGAGAAGTATATAGAAAAATCTGGAATTCCTGATGTAGTTGGGGCGTTTAGATTAAATGCAAAAATACACGACTTTAATGTTTCAGCTCAATTTGCATATTCATTTGGAGGATATGGTTATGACGCTCAATACGCAGAGTTAATGCATGACAACAACGGTGGGATCACTGCTCAAAATAGACATATAGATGTGCGTAACAGATGGCGTGAGCCAGGTGATATTACCGATGTGCCTTTAATTGCAGATAGAGTAATACCTAACGTGAATTCTACATCTTCAAGATTTATCACTAAGACTGATTATTTGGCATTGAACAACCTATTGATTGGATATACACTACCATCTAAATACACAGAAAGAATAGGAGTAAGTGGTTTAAACATTTACGCTTCTGGTGATAATCTATTTTTTAAAGGTGAGAGAAAGGGATATAATCCTACCACAAGTGAGAGTGGGAATTCAGGAAGAGCATTATATGCACCATTAACTACATTTACACTTGGTGTTAGGGTTAAAATTTAAAAAAAAATAGAAAAAGATATGAATACAAAAATTATAAGATTAGCTGGAATAGCGTTTTTAACGCTTATGTTATCTAGCTGTGACGAAGACTATTTGGTTCAAGAGCCATCACAGTTTATTAATGCGGATCAGCTGGCCGGTGCTATTGAATTAAATCCCGAGCTTGGTGAAGCCACTGTAACAGGTATATACTCAACTATGTTTACCACTGGTACAGGAGGAACTACCTCTCAGCAGGATTATGGACAAAAAGGATACGACGTCTATATGGACATGTTGTGTAGTGATATGGCCCTTACTACTAGTACATATGGCTGGTACAGAGCACGTATTACTGAGTATCAAGCGCCTTTGGATTTTACCCAATTGGAAAACTACCAGCCTTGGAGATATTACTACAGAGTGATTAACTTATCAAATTTAGTAATTGAAAGCTTGGGTGGAGCTGATGCGGTTCCGGAATCGGATGACAATAAATATGTCCTTGGTCAAGCTTTGGCCATGAGAGCTCATTCGTACTTCTATTTGACTCAACTTTTTATTCATGATGTAGGTGCGTCTTGGACATCGCCAACATTACCTATATATACTGTTCCAGAATTGGTGGGGAATCCAAAGTCACCAACACAGGATGTATATGCCTTGATGGAGTCTGATCTAACTAAGGCCATTTCTTTATTGGATGGCTATGTAAGACCTTCTAAAACACAAGTGAATAAACCAGTAGCTCAAGTTATTTTAGCTTATGTACTGGCCTCAAGAAGAGACAGATGGAATGATGTGGTCACTTTGACTAATGAAGCTATGGCTGGAAGTGGAGCTACGTTAATGGGCAACAATGATACAAGAGATGGTATTTTTGGAGGCTTCAACGATGTGAACTCTAATGGATGGATGTGGGGCGTGGATCTTAACGATGATATTGGACTTAGTTTAGTGTCATGGTGGGGTCAAATAGATGCCTTCTCTTATAGTTATGCTGCTGTTGGAGATAACAAAGGAATGGATGCTGATTTGTATAATAGCATGGATGCAGATGACGTACGTAGAGATCAATTCTTAAACAATCCTTCCAGTTCAAGACATTTGCAACCGTTGTTTAAATTTTATGATTCTGATAGAGTAATCTTTGGAACATCACAGATCGTGAAGGCGGATTATATTTATATGCGCTATGCCGAGGTTTTATTATTAAATATTGAAGCCTTAGCAAGATCAGGTCAAGAAGGCCCAGCTCAACTTGCTTTAGCAGACTTTGTCTCGGCCAGAGGGATGGATGCTACTTACGTGAGTGGATTAGTCGGACAGCCATTGTACGATGAGATCTATAAGCAAACTCGACTTGAGCTATGGGGTGAAGGTAAAAGCTACTTGGCTATGAAACGTAACCAAGCAACCATCAAAAGAGGACCAAATCACCTTTCTTTCGTGGGTGTGCCAATACCTTATGATGATGAGCGTTTGACATTCAAAATCCCACAACAGGAGATTCAGGATAATAACTCCATTAATGATCAGAATTAATTATTTCTGATAATAATCACAAAAGGCAATCTGAAAAGATTGCCTTTTTTTATTCATCAAATCAAAAATTCGTTGTTTTTATTTAAGGTTCCATAAAATACGTAGAGTAGTTGCCAACCTATAAACACGCAAAATTACTTTCATTATCTCTATAATATAGAACCTAAATAGGAGTTATATTATTATTTTTGCCACACAACTATGGATAATGAATAAACTTTTCTTTCTATTTGCGTTTTTGCTTTGTAACTTCTATACTGTATTAGGACAAGTCAGTCTTTCAAGAGAAGCTGGAGGTCCAGGAATGGATAGCCTAAAATCGAAACCAAAAGTCGCAAAGGTTGAAGATTATTTGATTATTGGCTTTGAGAGAGATACCACCTACCTTGATACAACATTATCCATTAAAAAGGAATACAAATTCAATTACTTGAGAAAGGATGAATTTGGTTTGATTCCGTTTTCCAATATTGGACAAACATATAATCGTCTAACACATGATTATAAGGATAAGCGTTCCTTGCCATTATTTGGCGCAAGAGCTAAGCATTTTAATTATATGGAGAAGGAGGATATCAACTACTTCCATGTACCAACACCGCTAACCGAGTTGTTCTATAAAACTGCATTCCAACAAGGCCAGTTGGTCGATGCTTTCTTTACGGTCAACATGTCAAAGCAATTTAATTTTTCAATAGCCTACAAAGGCCTCCGTTCGTTAGGAAAATATCAGCATATCCTAACAAGTACTGGAAATTTTAGATTCACGACAAATTATAATACCAAAAACGACAAGTACCAAGCACGGGCACATATCGTAATGCAGGATATTCTCAACCAAGAAAATGGAGGTCTAACCGATGAGGATGTTGAGCTCTTTAAATCTGGAGACCCAGAATTTATAAATCGAGCGGTGTTTTCTCCAAATTTTGAAGACGCAGAAAGTATGCTTGAGGGTAAAAGATTTTTATTAGATCATCACTACAACATTCTTAAGGCATCCGATAGTTTAAGCAATAATATAAGTATTGGCCAAGTCATCTCATTTGAAGACAAATACTATCAGTTTAATCAGGTAAATCAGAATGATTTTTTTGGCGATGCTTTTCTAACCTCTGAGATTGCGGATAAGGTAACCCTGGAGGATTTTTCAAATCGCTTTTTTGTCAATTATAAGAATGATATACTAGGCGAGTTGCAATTTAGTGCTGACTATAATAACTATAATTATGGATATGATGCCATTACGGTCATAGACGGCGTAAGAATTCCAAACCGGTTGAAAGGAAATGTTTTTGGAATAGGGGGTACCTATAAAAATAAAATTGGCGGATTTAATTTGAATGGTGAGTTTGGGCTCAACCTTTCAGGTGATTTTAATGGAAATTTTTTGGATCTTAATGCCTCTTATCGACTGAACTCAGATTTTCAGGTTTTAGCACGTCTAAATTCGAATTCGAAACTTCCCAATTTTAATATGTTGCTTTATCAAAGTGATTATATCAATTATAATTGGGATAATAGTTCGTCTTTTAAAAACGTACAGACGCAAAATTTGGCTTTTAAGGTGCAATCGGAGCGAATAGCTAATGCGGAAATAGAATACACGACCATTAATAATTACTCCTACTTTACAAAGGACCCCAATAACAATGTCAAGCCAGCGCAAGCGGAGAATACACTAAACTATCTAAAGCTGAATGTGTCCAAGGAGTTCCATTTTGGAAAGTTTGCATTAGACAATACTGTAATGTATCAAAACGTAATTGATGGTGATGGCATATTGAATGTACCGCAATTTATTACTCGTAATACTATTTATTTTTCTGATCACTTATTTAAAAGGGCACTCTTTTTACAAACAGGAATTACTTTTAATTATTTCACAGAGTATAATATGGACGGGTATGATCCTTTGTTGGGAGAATTTTATACCCAAAATCAAACCGAAGTTGGTAATTTTCCCCGACTGGATTTCTTTATCAATGCTAAGGTCAGACAAACTCGTATTTATTTTAAGGCCGAACACTTCAATTCAGCCTTCACTGGCTACAATTATTTTTCGGCGCCCAATAACCCATACCGAGACTTCAGTATCCGTTTCGGTATCGTGTGGAATTTCTTTCTTTAGTATCGATCGGGCTTCAATATTTTACCATCCTGGTTTGTTGTTTATTCAAAAGTGTTAAGGCTTTAAATTTAGTTAAGGTAATTGGCCTTTGGGAAACTGGAAATAGTGCAATACGCATACTATAAGAAGTTTTTTGTGATAATTTTGAATGATCAATTTCCATTTTGATTTTTATTCGATCGATACATAATTCGATCAAACGTGTTTTCAATCAATAGTTATAGATGTCCTTTGTTATTTCAGGGCTACTTGATCTAGTTGTTTCATGGCTTGAGCTTTTCTGATTTAGGTTTCAAAAGGAGATTCAAAGTTTATTTGTTTTTAGATTAAAGTGTCAGACAACTTTAAAAGATATGAAATGACGGATTCAATTAAATATAATAGGAGTATTGGAAGTAGTTTGAATATAACTGTGTTACCTCTCTCTCTCTCTATATATATAGGTGTAACAAGTAGGTTTATGTTGTTTATTTTGGACATTTCCTCAAACCACGCCGGCAGTCCACCGCGCCCTCGTCCCATGCTTTTCGCGTTGGCCACGGGGGTCCGGTCAGCGGCCCCGCCGCCACCGTGTGGTCCGTCCGCGCCTCCCTTGCCAATGGCCGCCATGGTTTCCCGCGGCCTAAGGCGTTCATTTCCAGCGTGAAGAAAAATAGTTGAAAAAAAGTGTGATTTTATTTTGTCGGTAAGGGAAAAAGGGTCGTATATTTGCACCCCGCAAACAAGGGGCCCACGGTCCCGGGGAGCGGAAAAAGTTCATTTACATCCTTGGAAAAAGAAAGCAAAATATTTTCGATAAAATGTTTTGCGGATCGGAAAAAGGTTGTATGTTTGCAGCCGCAAAAAACGGCAACGTTGGCAGCGGCAGAGGGTTCATTGGAATGGTGTTTTTAGGGGTTGATTGGAGTGTGAAAAAAACTTTCAAAAAAAACTTTCAAAAACATTGTGTGGATCTAAAAAAGGGTTGTATATTTGCACCCGCTTAGCGATTGGGTTCGCTGAGGAAAAAGAGAAACAAGTTCATTAACATATTGGATTGACAGCGTAGCGAAGCATTGGAAACGGTGCTTTGCACAAAAAAAGAGAACAAGCCATTTTGAGTACCAAGAATTGGATTTCCTTTGGTCGTTGAAAAGTACTGAGTGCCTCGGCACTCTAAAAGAACAACGATGAAGAGTTTGATCCTGGCTCAGGATGAACGCTAGCGGCAGGCCTAACACATGCAAGTCGAACGGGATTTATCAGCTTGCTGATAATGAGAGTGGCGCACGGGTGAGTAACGCGTATGCAACCTACCTTTTACAGTGGGATAGCCCAGAGAAATTTGGATTAATACCGCATAGTATGCACGACCGGCATTGGTTGTGCATTAAACATTTATGGGTAAGAGATGGGCATGCGTTCTATTAGTTAGTTGGAGTGGTAACGGCACCCCAAGACAGCGATAGATAGGGGCCCTGAGAGGGGGATCCCCCACACTGGTACTGAGACACGGACCAGACTCCTACGGGAGGCAGCAGTGAGGAATATTGGACAATGGGCGCAAGCCTGATCCAGCCATGCCGCGTGCAGGAAGACGGCCCTATGGGTTGTAAACTGCTTTTATACAGGAAGAAACATCCCGACGTGTCGGGACTTGACGGTACTGTAGGAATAAGGATCGGCTAACTCCGTGCCAGCAGCCGCGGTAATACGGAGGATCCAAGCGTTATCCGGAATCATTGGGTTTAAAGGGTCCGTAGGTGGACGATTAAGTCAGAGGTGAAATCCTGCAGCTCAACTGTAGAATTGCCTTTGATACTGGTTGTCTTGAATCATTGTGAAGTGGTTAGAATATGTGGTGTAGCGGTGAAATGCATAGATATCACATAGAATACCGATTGCGAAGGCAGATCACTAACAATGTATTGACACTGATGGACGAAAGCGTGGGGAGCGAACGGGATTAGATACCCCGGTAGTCCACGCCGTAAACGATGGATACTAGTTGTCCGTCCGCCTGGCGGATGGGTGACTAAGCGAAAGTGATAAGTATCCCACCTGGGGAGTACGTTCGCAAGAATGAAACTCAAAGGAATTGACGGGGGCCCGCACAAGCGGTGGAGCATGTGGTTTAATTCGATGATACGCGAGGAACCTTACCAGGGCTTAAATGTGGATTGACAGGACCAGAGACGGTCTTTCCTTCGGGCAATCCACAAGGTGCTGCATGGTTGTCGTCAGCTCGTGCCGTGAGGTGTCAGGTTAAGTCCTATAACGAGCGCAACCCCTGTTGTTAGTTGCCAGCGAGTAATGTCGGGAACTCTAGCAAGACTGCCAGTGCAAACTGTGAGGAAGGTGGGGATGACGTCAAATCATCACGGCCCTTACGTCCTGGGCTACACACGTGCTACAATGGTGGGGACAGAGAGCAGCCACTGGGTGACCAGGAGCGAATCTACAAACCCCATCACAGTTCGGATCGGAGTCTGCAACTCGACTCCGTGAAGCTGGAATCGCTAGTAATCGCAGATCAGCCATGCTGCGGTGAATACGTTCCCGGGCCTTGTACACACCGCCCGTCAAGCCATGGAAGCTGGGAGTACCTGAAGTCCGTCACCGCAAGGAGCGGCCTAGGGTAAAATTGGTAACTAGGGCTAAGTCGTAACAAGGTAGCCGTACCGGAAGGTGCGGCTGGAACACCTCCTTTCTAGAGAAAGACGGCCATGGAATGATATTGGAAAAGGGATGTTTTGTTCTCCCGCTGTTGATTTAATGATATACTATAGTAGAGTCTCATAGCTCAGCTGGTTACCCGCCCGCGCCGGAAAGGCACGTTCGGACGGGGAGCGCAGCGCTCTTTAGGGCAATTGCCGTTGGCAGTTCCCGTTCAGGGGGTTAAGGGCCTAAGTCAGTCTCATAGCTCAGCTGGTTAGAGCGCTACACTGATAATGTAGAGGTCGGCAGTTCGAGTCTGCCTGAGACTACTAACTACTATGGAAAAGGAAATTCTGGAAGTTGGGATTCATAATTCAAGGTTCTGAATTCAAAGTTCTGAATTCAAACGGGGGATTAGCTCAGCTGGCTAGAGCGCCTGCCTTGCACGCAGGAGGTCATCGGTTCGACTCCGATATTCTCCACTATCTCTGAGAAGATAGAATAAAGAAAAAAGACAATAGACTTGGTCTATGCTCTATTTTCTCTGTTCTTTTCTCTCAAGGAAAACGTTCATTGACATATTGAAAAAAGATACATAAAAAATATTACGGATATATCCTTCGGGATGTATCAAGTAACACGTGGTCGTTCCTGGTTTACGAGCTAAGGGATGACTGCAAACTCATTAAAAGACAAAAAGTACAATAAGCTACATAAGAGCGTATGGGGAATGCCTAGGCTCTCAGAGGCGATGAAGGACGTGATAAGCTGCGAAAAGCTGCGGGGACTGGCACATACAGATCGATCCGCAGATATCCGAATGGGGCAACCCACCATATTGAAGATATGGTATCCCGATTTATCGGGAAGCAAACCCGGAGAACTGAAACATCTAAGTACCCGGAGGAGAAGAAAACAAAAGTGATTCCGTAAGTAGTGGCGAGCGAACGCGGATTAGCCCAAACCGGTACCGTTAAGGCGGTATCGGGGTTGTAGGACCACGACATTCGAAGCATGATGAACTAGAACACGTTGGAAAGCGTGGCCATAGACGGTGATAGCCCGGTATGGGTAAGTAATGCTTAGATAGTGGTATCCTGAGTAGTGCGGGGCACGTGAAACCCTGTATGAATTTGGCGGGACCATCCGTTAAGGCTAAATACTCCTGAGAGACCGATAGTGAACCAGTACCGTGAGGGAAAGGTGAAAAGAACCCTGAATAAGGGAGTGAAAGAGAACCTGAAACCATACGCTTACAAGCGGTCGGAG
>NZ_JALKAU010000076.1:0-22365 GCF_023015735.1 Gelidibacter sp. F63206 | reverse complement strand
CCCCAAGTCTATCGTTGGTTCCCGGTGCACTCGGCTATTATGGTCAGGGTGAACTCTACAAAACCGTCACCAGGGACGAGAACTGGACCAATGGGAAAGCGCACACGGCCGAGGAGTTCACCGATAAGCAGGGCAGGGTCGTGCTGAAGCGCACCTACGGCGATTCAAAAGTGGGGAGCGTGATCGTGCCCAACGCACCGCACGACACCTATTACGTGTACGATGACTATGGCAACCTGACCTACGTGCTGCCCCCGAAGATGGAGGCCTCTACCTCACCTTGGGCAACAGTCAATGCCCAATTGGACGAACTTGGTTATCAATATACCTACGACCACAGGAACCGTCTTGTGGAAAAGAAGATCCCAGGAAAAGACAGGGAGTACATCGTCTATAACAAACTGGACCAGCCCATCCTGACGCAGGACGCCAACCTGAGGGCACAGGACAAATGGCTGTTCACCAAATACGATGCCTTTGGAAGGGTGGCCTATACAGGGGAAATGACCAGGGGCATTGGCAGGGCAGCCTTACAGGATGATGCCGATCTCAGGAATCCGCAATTCGTTACCAAGCGAACCTCTGATACAACAATGGTTGGCGCAACGATCTATTATAACAACGAGTCCTACCCGGTAAATTTTATTACGGAGATCTTGACGATAAACTATTACGACAACTATACTTTTGATGGCTTTGTGGCCATGCCAGCAACACATGACGGGCAGAACATCCTGAATCATGACAACAGTCCCGGTACCCAGAAGTGGACCAAGGGACTGGCGACCGGCAGCAAGGTAAGGGTGCTCGACCAGGTCCCCGCCAAATGGATCACCACCTATACGGGATATGACACCAAGGGAAGCCCAATTTATGTAAAGAGCGTCAATGATTATCTGGTCACGACCGATGTGGTGATAAGCACTTTGGACTTTACGGGGGCCGTCGAAAAAACAAAATCCTGGCACACGAAGGACAATACGACCATTGAAACGGAGGACACGTTCACGTACGACCACATGGGGAGGTTGAAAAAGCAGACTCAGGAGCTGGTGGGCATGAAACCGACCGAGGTCATTGTTGAAAACACCTACGACGATCTTGGCCAGCTCACAGGCAAGGGTGTCGGCGGAAAAACCACCCAGGGCAGGCTGCAGAACGTTAGTTTTGCGTACAACATCAGGGGCTGGCTGAAACAGATCAACGATGTTGAAAACTTGGGGAACAACCTGTTTGGGTTCAAGATGAACTACAATAACAATGCCGAGGGTAGCGCCATTGCGCCCGCACTGTACAACGGCAATATCTCCCAGACCATTTGGCGCACTGCAAACGACAATACCAAGCGTGCCAGTGCCTATAGGTACGATGCCCTTAACAGGATCACCAGTGGGTATTTCAGGAAGGCCGATGCAAACGGGGCCTTGGAACAAGATGCAGGGCGCTATGACCTCTACGGGGTTGTTTACGACAAAAATGGCAATATAGCAAGTTTGAAAAGGAACGGGCACACGGCCGTGGATGCAGCTAGGATTGTGACTGACTATGGCGTGATGGACGACCTCACCTACGATTACCAGCCCAACAGCAACAAATTGATGAAAGTTACGGATGCTGCCCTTAATACATCAGGAATAGGTGAATTTAACGATCTCAACAAAGTGGGCAATGATTATGCCTATGACGCCAACGGCAACATGGTCAAGGACCTCAACAAGGAGATAGGAACATCAGATGTAAACGGTATCACCTACAATTATTTGAATTTACCAACGGAAGTCAAGTTCAGCGATTCAAATACGAGAAAAATTAACTATATTTACGATGCCACGGGCAATAAGCTGGAAAAGAAAGTGACAGAGGGCATTGAGATAACAAGAACATATTATGCGGGGAACTATGTTTATCAGGGAAGTTTATTGAAATTCTTTAACCAGCCGGAGGGCTATGTGGATGCCGAAAATGGTTTTGACTATGTGTACCAATACAAGGATCACTTGGGGAACGTCAGGTTGTCCTACTCGGACCTCGATTTAAATGGCGCTATCGACCCGAATACGGAAATCCTCGAAGAGAACAATTATTATCCCGGCGGATTAAAACACAAGGGATACAATAATGTAATTAATGGTACAGACCATCCTTATGGATTTAACGGAAAGGAAGAGAGCAACGAACTTGGCTTGAACACACTTGATTTTGGGGCGAGGAATTATATGCCTGATTTAGTTCGATGGGGTAATATTGACCCACACGCTGAATCTTATTATAGTCTCTCGCCTTATACAGCTATGGCAAACAATCCTATCAACTTCATAGATCCCGACGGAATGGATATTCTTTTTTGGAAATATGATGAAAAAAATAAGGAATGGAATCAAGTTGGTTTTGATGCTTTAGATAAGGACGTACAGAAGTCTCTTGTTGCTTTTGCAAAGACCGATGAAGGTTATAGTTTCCTGTCTGACTTTGCTAATGAGGGAGATAAAATAGGGGACGTTGAATTTGGTAAAGATGGAAAATATGCAAAACACGAATTATCATACGGGCAAAGATCAAAGTGGTATGTGGGGAATGGAAGTTCGGATTATCAGATAAAAAATGGAAAAGTCGTTCTTGAATGGACCATAAATACAAAAGTTGAAGATAAGACCACTGAAGGAATGGCTATTACCAATGGACACGAAGCATTTATTCACTTTGAACAATATGTCGATGAATTAATAGAGGCCTTTGAAGCGGGTGATAAAGCAAGACTAAGAGAAATTCAAAAGGAAAGAAATGCTGTAACACCGCGAGGTCGTGAAGGTGGAGCGAATGAGCACGATGGCTATTTAGACCAAGATAGTAAATATAGTAGAATGCGTTCGTACCTTAGTCAACTTAAGCATATTATGAATCCCGCACAGGTTAGAAAGGCTCAGCAGGGTCACGATGAAAACTTGAAAAATTGGAGAGGTAATTAATTATGAGAATAATAATAGTTATTTTGTTACTGGTAATATTGAGTAGCTGCAATTCTAATAAAAACGTAGAAAATTTTTATCGTGTATATTCATCCGATATGGATGTAGCGGCATTTTATAAAATAAAGTCTCATTATGTAGGTAATAAAAGGGTCGATAGTATTTTTAGATATAATGAGAAAGGGGAGCTTGAAGAAGAGTATCAAGAATATTACAGTTTGCACAAAAATGGCATTACTGCAACAGTTTCTTTAGAGGAGAATGCTAAAATTTTACAAGAGTATAGAACTTGGAAAATAGATAGCTGTGTTGAAACAAAAGAAAACGTAGGTGTAAAAATCCAGATATGTTATAAAGGTGATAAGACCTTAAAAATTAATGATAGAAACTATTCAGGAGCTCATTATTTTATAGAACGATCAATGCATACCGATGGCGTGGAAAGGAAAAAAGTTTTTGATGATAGTTTTATATTACTTGAAGAAGAATATCTTTCAGGTTTTTTGAAATATTATAAGATTGAAAGGATGGTTAAGAGACCAGACGTGTTGAAATAGATAAATAATTTAAACCGCCCAAGTGGCGGTTTTTTTATGCAAGCTGTTTTTGCAGGTCCTTTTGAAAAACAAAGGCTTTTAGCATCGCCTTGACGCTCGAAATATCCTCATCACTTAACTGCTGAACCTTGTTGAACAACTGTAAGAGTTCGGCATCGTTCAGCTTGTTGCTTACAATCTGTTCGTTAGAGCCGTAAATAAGCGCATCCGTAGAAACTTCCAGCGCATCGGCGACCTTCTTGGCCACGTCAATCGTTGGCGATGTCAAATTACGCTCGTAACGTGAAATATGCGTTGCGTGGACATCGATCATCTTGGCAAGCTCGCCCTGTGAAATATCCTTGTCCGCCCGTATCTTCTTTAAGTTATCGCCAAACGACATAAGTGTAATAATAAGAGAGTTAAACATCAAAAATGTTTTACAAAGTTAACTTTTTATAGACATAAATTACGATAGTGTTGAAAATAATAATCAAAGTGTATATTTTTAAATAAACAAAAAGTATATATTTGTAGTCAAATATGATTAGTAAAATATTTTTCAACAATGCTAGATACTTCCAACCCGAACAGCTACGAATACCACACAAAACATTTACAGGTAAATATCCTTGGCGGTCTAAAGACCAACAAAATGGAGAGCCTGCGGGTAACCTTGAGCGTACAGAAACCAGAGAGCTACAACATATTGCGCCACAGCCTCGATCTGTACAACGATAACCAAGTGGAAAAGTTTACCCGAAAAATAGCGGAACGCCTGGAGATAGGCACGAGCGTAGCACGTAGAACATTGCAAGATTTAACCAAAGAACTCGAAAACTACCGCTTTTTATTAGTTGAAAAAGAAACCATTGCCAGCCAACCCTTTTTTAAAGAACTGTCAGCAACGGAAACCAAAACAGCCGAAACCTTTTTAAAGGCTAAAAACTTACTGAAACGCACCAACGACCTAATCGGAAAGTTTGGCGTAATCGGAGAAGAAACCAACAGGCAGACGATGTATCTAATTTTTACATCTCGGAAAACAAATAATCCATTGCATTGCATCAGCTTGGGAAGTTCCGGAACGGGAAAAACACACCTTCAATCCAAAGTGTCCGAACTTATACCGGAAGAGGATAAAGTGGAAATCACGGTATTATCGGCAAACGCTTTTTACTACTTCAACCGCACGGAACTGCAACACAAATTAATTTTAATCGAGGACTTGGACGGAGCGGAAAGCGTACTCTATCCACTTCGGGAACTGCAATCTAAAAAACGCATCACAAAAACGGTCGTCCACAAAGATGCAAAAGGCGACACCAAAACAATCCATCTAACGGTTGAAGGTCCTGTAAGTGTTGCAGGTTGTACCACACAGGAAAGTATTTACGAGGATAACTCAAACCGTAGCTTCCTTTTATACATCGACGAGAGCGAGGAACAGGACAAGAAAATAATGGATTACCAAAGACTTATTAGTGCATGAAGGCTAAATCTGAAGTATATTATAAATCTTAAGCCTTTAGAAGCTATTAATCTTTTTAGAATATAGTCATAAGTATTTTTAGAATGACCAACCACCTTATTATGTTGTTTATTAATAAAAGTACATCAAAACAATATTTATTGACTCCTAACAATTGTTGTACAGTGCCAAATAGAATATAAATTTAGGAAATAAGATATTCATTTCTCTTTGGTGTTTTGTAACAGAATTGACTTTAATTGATTTTTGATAGTAATCCTGTTTTACCGCCTACACCTTCCATTCCAAGTGCCTTACCATTTGTAATGGCAAACCTTACTTTTTCTCGCTGATGTTCCCGTATTTTAGTGAATCAACTAAAATTCACTTATGTGCCTATATCGATTTGGTTTATTCTGTTGGTTTATGATGATTTCAAGTTGTAAGACGGTTTCAGTACAGAGCAAGCAATATCAAACAACAACAAAACAAGTTGCTCTTGGTGCCGTTGGTATTGATGAAACTTATGATTTTGAAAGAACTTACAGCTACTCAGGTATTCCCAATTATACAGTTCCTATCAAAGTGCAAGTGACACCAATAGCATTCAATAAAACAAAATTTAAAGCATTTAGTAGCGCTAGGGAATTTCAAACTTCAAAAGTCAATCTTAATTTTGTGGATTCGTTACCGGAAAAACCTAAATTTCTTAATATTGAAACCTTTGATAAAGTAGGATTAATCAATCTGTTGAACAGTTCAGAAAACGGAGCCATAAAAACTTACTTACAAGACCAAAACCAATCCCATGTGGTCACCAATATTTCGATTGCTTTAAATGAAAAGGATATGGAAGATCTGACGAAAGCACAAGCGGTTTTTATTGAGCATATAGGGTTAAAAACGCTTGGCTTAAGTCTTTACTCCAATAAGGCCTTAACGCGAACGATAAGTTTTAACGACGGAGTAGTCTTCGCGTACAGAGCAGCTTCGGTTTGCTGGAAGGAAAATAGTAAGTATCAATTGGAAATCGTGGAGTTAGTGGAAGGTGACAACCGCTGTCCAAACCAGACCTATAGTTCAGCAAAACGAGCCAAAAGGAAAGTGGATTACTTTAAATTTTAGAAATGAAAAAAAAGATATCAATATTGATCACGATAGTAGGCATTTTTGGTTGTCATGACATTATAGAATTGGAGGACATTTCAAAGAACACTGTTGTCCTTGTTGCCCCTTTCAACAATGCTGTTTTACAAACGACAACCTTAAATTTTTCATGGGAGCCAATGGTTGATGCTGATAATTATCAGATTCAAATAGCAACGCCCAATTTTGACAACCCTTTGCAAGTAGTTGTTGATTCGACGGTAACCACAAATAATGTTTCATTTGATTTAGAAATCAATACCTATGAATGGCGTGTAAAAGCAAAAAATTCGGGTTACGAAACACTTTACAGTCAACAAGCTTTTATCATTGAAGAATAAAACCAAAACATATCTATTGTTAGTTGCGGTGCTCAGCGTCTGGGGTATCTTTGGTTATAAAATAATTTCTACTTTGAGTCCTGTACAACCCGAAACGCATTCTCAACAACTTTCTATCAATTTTAAACCGAAACCAACAATTGAAAATGATACCTTTTCCATCGAGCCCGTTTTGAGAGATCCATTCTTGGGAACCATAAAAAACAAAAAAGTATCATCTGTAATAACCACGAAAAGAACTGTCCCAATAGAATGGCCCAAAGTAATTTATGGTGGTATGGTAAAAAAACAAAATACCAATGCGCATATTTTTGTGTTGAACATCAACGATACGCAATACTTACTAAAAAAAGGACAGCGTGTTAATGACGTTACCATGGTGAGAGGGAATTCAAAAGAAGTTGTCATTCGCTACAAAAATGAACCACGAACTATTACACTTCAAGAATGATAAATACAAAAGTAAAAGCTGGAGCCTTGCAATTGACGCTTTTTATAGTTGTTGTGATTGCTTTGCTGCTGGCTTCATTTTTGATTTTTGTACATACATACACTCAATTTAATGTCCAATCTAACTTTGTTGTGGAAACGACCCAAAATGCGAACAACGGAATTCAATATGCATTGCATCATGGTATCCCTTTGAATGATAGCACCATGATTCAATCTAAGGATGACGATTATAAATCTTTAAAAATCACCAGGGCCTACTGGGGCCTTTTTGAGAAGATTTCTTCAGTGGCGAGTATTAAGAATTATAAGTTTGAAAAGATGGCTTTAATTGGTGGCTCCCAATCCAAATTAAACAGAACGGCCCTTTTCCTGGAAGATAATAATAAACCATTGGTGTTAGTTGGAAAAACAAGGATTGAAGGATTGGCTTATTTGCCTGAGAGAGGAATAAGAACAGGAAATATATCTGGGCATTCTTATTATGGAGATCGATTACTCTATGGCAGTACCAGAAAAAGCAACAAATTTCCAAAAGTGCTTTCTGAATTGGAAGAACATTTAGAACATATTTTTACCGACGAACAAACGAATTTTTTGGATATTAGTAAAGCCCAAGAATTTAAAAATTCATTTTTCGAACCACTTCAACTCGTTTATAGTCCAGACGAGATTCGTTTGGAAGCAATGACAATGACTGGATATATTATGATACAATCAGAGACCAGAATTGTAGTTGAAGCTTCAAGCAACCTAAAAGATGTCGTTTTAATTGCACCTACGGTTGAAATTAAAGACCATGTCATTGGGACATTTCAGGTCATTGCAACCGAATCTATTAGTGTCGGTGAGAATTGCAAGTTGCACTATCCCTCCGCTTTGGTGGTTTATAATGAAAACATAATAATTCCGAGTGAACAGCAGACCTCAGATGATGAAGTGATTGCCATTACTATCAATGAAGGTTCAACCATAAACGGCGTGGTATTCTGGTACACACCTCCAAAAACTAGAAATTATGATCCACAGGTTCTAATCAATGAGAAGGTAATCATCAATGGGGAGGTGTTTTGCAATAGCAATTTAGAACTAAAAGGCACGGTCCATGGTACCATCTATACTTCAAACTTTGTTGCAAGGCAATCTGGTTCTATTTATCAGAACCATATTTATAATGGAACTATAATTGTTGGTATGCTCCCCCAGGAATATGTGGGACTACCATTTGAATCTTCAAAAAAAGGTGTTGTGAAATGGCTGTATTAAAGAAAATAGGGGCATCTACATTGATGGAGACTTTAGTGGCAACAGTGATCATTGTTATAATCTTTATGATCGCCAGTATGATTCTGAATAATTTATTTTCAAATACAATTAAGAGCAATACAAGAGCAATTGATGCCCATATAAACGAATTGCAATACCAGTATCTCAATGGCAAATTAAAAACACCTTTTAGTGATGATTATGATGAGTGGCAAATATCAGTGACTCTATTTAAAAGTAATGACATCAGCCATGTTGAATTTGAAGGAAAAAATCCAAATACAAGCCAAATTATTGTAAAAGAGCTTCGTGAATCTGAAAACTAAAATAAAAGCTTTCACCTTAAGTGAAATGGTCATTGTGATGATCTTAACAGCAATAGTAGTTGGTCTTGCATTTTCCATTCTTACTATCGTTCAAAACCACATGAAAAAAATCCAGGGTAATTTAGAGTTGAGTATGGAACTCAATAAGTTGGAGCAGTCATTCAATTTGGATTTCAACCGGTTTTCTAAAATAGAATACGACCATATTGAGGACGCTTTATTGTTTTCTTCAGAGTTAGAGGATCGCACCTACTTTTTTGGTTCAGATTATATTATTAAGGATAAGGATACTTTTCATATTCGATTGCACCAAAAGCAGTTTTATTTTGATGGTGATGAAATTGTATTTGGTAAGATAGATGCGTTGAAACTTGAAACGACCAAAGCGACCCAAAATCAAGTCATATTTGTTTTCAGGCAGAATGACGCAACCCTATATATGAACTAATGGCATTTCAATTAGAGAACATACAGAAAAATAAAAAAGTGGTTTCTAATAAGGAAGGCATTGAAATCTTGCTTAAAAAGGAAATCAACTTATTTGGCAGTTCCTTTTCTAATAAAGTAAAGGAAGATTTTTATACGGAAATGAGTGTGCTCCTTAAAGCTGGGGTGAACATAAAGGAAGGTCTTGAACTGGTAGCTGATTCCCAAAATAAAAAGCAAAATCAGGAGATAGTCCATTCGATTTCGGAAAGTTTAGTTTCAGGACAGAGTATTTCGAATGCCATAAAACATCAAAAGCCATTTACTGATTATGAGTTTTATTCATTGAAGATAGGTGAAGAAACAGGAACTTTGGGTCGAGTAATGGAGCAATTGGGAGGGTTTTTTGCAAGAAAGAATGAACAGCGCAGAAATTTGATCAGCGCACTGACTTATCCAGTGATCATCTTAACCACGGCAGTTTTAGTAGTGGTGTTCATGTTACAATTTGTGGTCCCTATGTTTCAGGATATTTTCAAACAGCAGAATGTAGAGCTTCCCGCAATTACCGAATTTATAATGGACCTTTCAGAGATCATGAAAACTTATGGTTGGCTCTTGTTGGTTCTGATAGTTGCATTGTTGTTATCAAGAACATTCTTAAACAAAAAACTATGGTTTAAAAAAGTTAAGGACAGCATGGTTTTACGGATTCCTTATCTTGGAAACTTTGTCAAGACGGTCTATCTATCTCAATTTACACAAGCTGTTTCGTTACTCACCGGATCTAAAGTGCCTGTAGTAAACAGTATTCAATTGGTAAAACAGATGATCGATTTTTATCCGTTGCAAACAGCCTTAGAAGCGGTAGAACAAGAAATTCTAAAAGGATCCTCCTTAAGTCAAAGTTTAAGGCAACACAAACTGTTTGATGCCAAGATGATAGCATTGGTAAAAGTGGCTGAGGAGACCAATCAAACAGAATTTATCTTCGACCGACTCAATAAACAATACAGTGCGCAAGTGCAACAACAATCGAAAATGCTCTCTACCATCATGGAGCCAATGATCATTCTTTTTGTAGGCGTCTTGGTTGGGGTAATATTGGTGGCCATGTATTTGCCGATGTTTAGGTTGAGCAGTGTGATTGGGTGATTTTTTTAAAATCGATAAGAATTTCATGAAATGAAAATATAATAGCTGTTATGGCCAAAATATTGATGAAAATGATAATTTAAAAAATGGTCTTGTTTTATTACTTAGGTTTGGCCGAAATATTATAATCGATAATTCTTCAATAACTTGCGAAGTTCACTATGTTATTCACATTGAATCGCAATAACTAATAGGGTACACTTTACGATTAATTTACAAAATAAATACTTGACGAAATGTTTTAAGAGTTTCTTCTATCTAGAGCTGTCAAAAAAGTGCGAGTTCTTATTACATAATAAAAGAGGTCAATATCATATTAGGGAAATGAGTTTTACAAGCCGATCAGCCCATTCCCCTGCATTCCGCTGAAAATGCTTCATTCCGGGAAAAGCACTTTCCTGAAAAAGTCTTGGACAAAACTCCAAATACTCCGATTTCCATTATGTTAATCCTGCCTGAAAAACAGCAACAACACTCCATTCCCAATCTCCATCTTTGAAGTTCAGTCCGCTTTAGATCCTACTTTAAAAGGATAATCCGTTTTCATAATTCGTTCAGCCCATTCCCCTGTATTACGCGAAAAGCTCCATTTCGGGAAAAGCGCTTCACTTAAAAAGTCTTGGACACCATCCCCAATTTCTACTTTCCATTCCGCTAACACGGTCCGCTGCGCCGGAACGGCACGCTTCATTCCCAATCCGAAATCGTGAACGGAGTCCGCCAAATCGGAATTCCATTTCCTCATTTGGTGCCGCTTCCAACATTATTGTACTTCACAAAAGTCTTTAGAAGCACTTCCGCACCCTCGCTGCCCTAACCTTTTTTTGCCAGCAAAATACCAACATTTTGAACTTGAACAGACTGCATAAACCGTTGCGCTGCGCTTCACTTTTTATAAGTCCTTATCAATTCAAAATCTTGAAACTGTATCAGCAACAAAAAAAGGTAACAGCGAGGGCGCTATGGGAAGTAAATCTAAAATAAAACTTATGAAATCTTACAAAAACATCAAAAAGGAAGCGACACCAAAAAAAACAAAAAAGGAAAACGCTCAAGATATAATAAGTAAATCACTTCAAAAAAATATTACAATAAACTGTCTGAATGGTTCAGATAGTATTTTAATTAATCTTTAATTCTTTTATTATGAGCACTTTAAAAAATCACGTACAGTTAATCGGAAACGTTGGACAAGAGCCAACCATTACAAACCTTGAAAGCGGTAAAAAAGTAGCCCGTTTTTCACTCGCAACTAACGAGTATTACAAGGATGCCAAAGGCGAGAAACAAACAGAAACCAATTGGCATACCGTTGTGGCTTGGGGCAAGACTGCCGAAATCATCGAAAAATTTGTAGTTAAAGGCAAAGAAGTAGGTGTTACGGGAAAATTGAAATCCCGAAGCTACGAGGACAAAGAGGGTATCAAGCGATATGTTACCGAAATCGAAGCAAATGAAATCCTTTTGCTTGGAAGTAAAAACGACAAGTAATCTTAAAATTAAAGAGGGCGTTCCTCTCGAAAGTTGCGCCCTCTTATCATTATTAACTTTTTAAATCAAAATAAAATGAAAGCACAAGTTAACGAAATCAAAGAAGGATTGCAACATTTTCACGGAACGGAAATGTTCTATCAAATCCCATTATTGGGAACACGTTTTACGGACGGATTAAAATACCTTGCTAATGTAGCGGATTGTTTTTGGCTCATTACGGACACTTCAGTAATTGCAAAAAGTCTGAGGTGTCGAACCGAGTTTGTCACCATCGACTTTAAAAGATTGTCTATAGAAGAACAGGATATTACAGGTTATGAAGCTGAAATTATTTATACCGATGGTAACGATAATATTTTAGAAAAACATGGTTATAGGGTCACCGATTTTCCACTCGATGAACTGCGATTGTATTTTGTAAATGATACGCTGATGCTTCCAAGTGAATATTAAATTCTAAAGCTATGGTATATCTGAATTTTACAGACTTGAGCCAAGAAGCTCAAAACCGACTTTTGGAAACTTCCAAAGAAGATGTGAAACGAAAATTTGGGGATAGCATTCGCAAATACGTAAAAGAAAATTATGGCTGTTTTGAAACAATAATTGAGGAAGAGGCAATGCGGAATTTATATTCTTATACCTACGTTTTCAATATATAGTTTTCAGCATATATGAAACAAGCACCTCTGAACTAGAGGTGTTTTTGTGTTTAATTAATCCTATATCAAGAAAAAATTACTATCTTTATTTCGCTGGAATTCAGCATTCAAATTAAAGTAAGGTTATCCACTTTTCGACTTTCGCCGATACCCTTACACATCGAAAAATAACATATCGGAAAATTATTTTCCTAAAATGGCAATCGGTTTTTTCAACCGGATTGTATGGATTTTTGTCACGCTTGCGCGTGACGAAAAGGAATAGCAAGAGGGTAACGGGCAGAGCCACGTTACATATTCCTTTTAACGTATAAGTCATTGATTTTCAAGCATATGAAAATTAATGGATTATGTAAATTTCTTCGATTTGCGTCAAATGCCTCCAAACAGCCTGTAAACAGGGATGGATTTACGTCAAACACACAAAAAAGCGAAAGAAAATGGATTCATTCATCACTATCAGGTTCAAAAGGAAAACCGCTAAACGTTTTCAAGAATTTTCAAAAAAGAACTTTAAGACCCATACAGAAACGATGGAAGCTATTCTTGATTTCTTCTTCTATAACGAGATATCGCCAAAAGAAAAATTAGGTCCAACAGGACGAACCATAGAAGCCAAATTATTAAAAAGAATCAATGCCGTAATCGCTATAATGAGGGATGTTGAAAAGACCCAAACCAAGCCTACTGTTGCAATGTTGGAATCACTTTTTCAGATTGATGAACAGAAAAAGAAACCATTGATTTTGGAAAAGAAAGTTATGGAAGAAAAAGGAAACATTCGGTTTGCTGCTTCTAAGGCAGACAGACAAGAAAAGGAAAACGGCAACAACGGAGTTTAAAATTTTATGCTATGTACATCACAATCACAGCTCAAAAAATGGGAGGCAATTATTCAAAAAGTTCGGCTGATTTTGTCAGCTATCTGGAGAAGGAAAATCAGAGTTTGGAACAGGAAGATATGGAACATTTCTTTAACCAATATGGAGACGAGATTTCAGCAGAGGAAGTGGTCATAGAAATAGATGGCAATACTTCAAAACTTGAAAAGCACGAACCAAGGTTTTATTCTATTACCGTAAGTCCTTCAAAATACGAACTGAAACGATTACAGAACCATAGTCAAGATTTGCAAAAATATACCCGTGAGATTATGAAGGATTATGTGGCTTCGTTCAATCGTGAAATCAATGGACGACCAATAAACATAGACGATATAAAATATTATGCAAAAATTGAACACCAAAGAACGTTTAAAGGAACGGACTTTCAGATAAAAGAAAACCAACCGTATGCCACAAAAATACTTCAGCTTAAAACTGAAATCCGAAATGTTCAAGATGGACGTACTGAAGGGAATGTGAAAAAATTGGAAAAAGAAATTGGGAAACTTGAAAGAGAGGCGCCGCATCAACAGAACGGAAAACGAATCGTACAGGGAATGCCAAAAGCAGGAAACCAAAGTCATATCCATATTATTGTGAGCCGTAAGGATGCTTCCAATAAATTCAGCTTGTCTCCAGGAAGTAAATACAAAGCTTCCGATGTTGAATTAAATGGTAAAACGGTAAAGCGGGGATTTGATAGGGATGGATTTTTTACAAAAGCAGAAAAGACTTTTGATAAGACTTTTGACTATCAAAGGAACTTCGCTGAAACCTATAAAGCAAGAAAGGAATTCATCAAGAATCCGAAAATCTATTTTGCTTCACTAATGAAACTGCCCACCAACGAAAAAGCATTAGCGTTCAAAATCATGGGGAAAGGTGGCATCCCGATGATGCCAAGTATTCCTGTCACACAGGCACAATTGGCAATGAAAATATTTAATAGACTACGACGTGGTGCGGAAGTGGCCATAAAATCAAGTTCCATTGGGATCTAATTTAAAACTATGCAATTGGACAATCTCGTAACGGTACTTTTTACTATTGGTTTGGCCAGTAGTGCTTTCTATGGAATATTCCGGATAAGCAGATATGCATTTGTCGTCAATTTTCTATTGATTGGCACTCTTGTGTATTATTTAGCTGAACGATTACCATTGGTGCAAATTGCACTCTATTTTGTTTGCCCTCTCTCATTAATTAATTTGGGATTGTACGTTTTTTTGCACAAAACGGACAAACCTAAAAATGGAAATGCCAAATATCAGGTCAATTTTGCAACTACCAAAGGAAAATTCAAATTGGACAATATCAAACGTGGCGCGTCCATCATCGGTTCTGCGGGAAGTGGAAAAACAGAAAGTGTGGTGTATGGATTCCTGAAACACTTTCAAAAGGAATGTTTTTGCGGGATTATTCACGATTATAAAGATTTTGAACTGACCGAAATGGCATATCCACTTTTCAAGGATGGCGAAATCCCTTTTAAGGTTATTTCCTTTGATAAAATCATCCATAGGGTAAATCCGATTGCACCAGGGTATTTAGAGAATGAGGAAAGCGTCAATGAGGTGTCAAGGGTGCTGATTGAAAATCTCTTAGAGCAGCGGGAATCAGGTACATCTGGAACGACCAAATTCTTTAACGATGCCGCGGAAGGCTTGATTGGTGGCCTGATCTGGAAACTAAAAACCACCTATCCACAATTCTGTACGCTTCCACATTTGATTGCTATTTACCAATACTTGGACACGGACAGCCTGATCAAGTTTTTGGAGACGAATACGACATCGAGGGCAATGGCAGATGCGTTTATTAGTGGGAAGGATTCGGAGCGGCAGACGGCAGGGGTCAAAAGTACCTTGGCTAATGCGCTGAAGCGAATCAGCACACAACGCATTTTCATGGCATTATCTGAAGATGAGGTGCCGCTCAATATAAATAGTCCAGAAAATCCTTGTGTGATTTCCATAGTGAACAACCCCAAATTTGAAACCTCCTATTCGCCAGTGATCGCTACCATTATTCACACCATCACAAAGCAAATGAGCGTCCGGAATTCTAAACCATCTTTTCTCTTGATGGAAGAAGCGCCTACGATACGATTGTTGAATATGCACCGTATTCCTGCGACACTTCGAAGCTATAATATTTCTACGATTTACGTGATGCAGGACAAAATTCAGAACGATATGATGTATGGGGATAAAGCGAGTAAAGCGATTTTAAGCAACCTTTCCTATCAATTTTTTGGAAAGGTCAACGATCCGGATACGGCTAAATATTATGAACGGTTCTTTGAGATCATTAAGGATCTCACCAAAAGTGTGAGCCGCGGTTATAGTCTTGATTTTGATACGCGCATCACTACAGGTGAAAAGGAGATCCCTAAAATTAGGGCGGATGTCTTCTTTAGATTGAAACAAGGAGAGTTCATTACCTATGCAGATGGTAAGGATAAGAGGGTTCAGTTTAAGTTGCGGCCAATTAAGAGACAATTGCCGCAACCAACAATTGGATTTTCTGAGGAGGATTTAGCAGCTAATTTTGAACGAATTTATAAGGAAACCAGGTCTATTTTTAAATAGCATTATCATAGCTTATCACTCCGTTTTAATCATTCCGTATATTTTATGTCAAGTAAAAACATGTAAAAACTTGACAAAGATTAATCTAAATGTTTATCTTTGTAGCATAACACTATGAATATAACTACGTCCATAAAAACTAAAATTGCCCGTATAGATACTGGAGAAGTATTTACATACGATACGCTTGATATTTCTCAAAATGAATTTTCTGCTGCAGCAAAGGCTTTGAGTCGCATGGTTTTCAGTGGAAAAATCAGGAGATATAAAAATGGCATGTATTATAAACCTAAACAGACAGCCTTTGGAGAACTAAAGCCCAGAGAGGACGAATTGCTTAAAAATTATCTCTTTGAGAACGGCAAACAAGTGGCATATATAACTGGTGTCCGATTATACAATCAACTTGGGTTGACCACGCAAGTTCCTAACGTTGTGAGATTGGCAAGTAGGGATAAAGAGATAAGGACGAAAATTGGAAACCTCATTATAAAACCTGCGAAGAGTTATGTAGATGTCACAATAAAGAATGTGCCTTTGCTACAGTTATTGGACGTAATGAAGGATTTTAATCACATTCCAGATATGGATAAAAGGACAGGGGTTGATTTTTTGAAGAAAGAAATAGAAACCCTTTCCAAAGAAGATAAAAGAAGATTGACTAATTTTGCCAAAGAATATCCCCCTAAGGTTCGGGCATTGTTGGGAGCAGTTCTTGAAAGTCTTTCATTGGACGATTTGAGTGGTTCATTAAAAGCAAGCATTAATTATTTGAGCAGCTATGAATTTGGTATATCTGAAAGAATATTGCCTACCATTTCAAACTGGAATATTGTCTAATGAAATTACACCATTATAAAGGGGCCTTTGAAGGCGCAATTGTAGCAACTGCCCAACACTTGGGAATTGCCGAAATCTATGTGGAAAAAGATTACTGGGTAACTTTTGCGCTCAAACAGATTTTTATGGATCCTAATTCCAAGAATATAGCTGTTTTTAAAGGAGGAACATCGCTTTCCAAGTGTTTCGGGATCATTGATCGCTTTTCGGAAAATATTGATATCGTTGTGATAAAAGACCATGAAGAAACGGACAATTCATTGAAAAGGAAACTCAAAGAAATAACAACTGCATTGGAAGGCGTAATGACTGTCATTCCTGACCACCCATTGGAAAACAAGCGTGGGAAAATTAGAAAATTGGTCTACGGATATGATAAGGTTGGAGTTAAGGGGGCATTTGGCCAAGTTCGGGACCAGATTGTACTTGAGGTATCAAGTCTTGGTAGTTCACATCCCTCGGAAAAAGTCAGGGTCCATTCAATGATTACAGCATTTATAGGCACCACCAATAACCTGGATCTTATCAAAGAATATCAACTTGAACCTTTTGAAGTAAAGACATTAAGCATAGAGCGTACTTTTTGTGAAAAAATAATTAGTCTGGTGAGATTTTCTTATACGGAATTTCCGTTAGAAGATTTGGCAAATAAAATACGCCATACTTATGATTTGCACCAACTGCTACAAGAGGATAGAATATCTTCTTTTTTGAATTCTGATAATTTTGAATCGATGCTTTTACAGGTTGGAAAGGATGATGATAAAGCAATACCCAAAGATAAGGAATGGCTATCCAAACATCCTTCGGAATCTTTGTTTTTCAGCAGAACAGAAAAAGTTTGGGAAACCCTAGGCAAAACCTATTCAACTTCCTTTAAGGAATTATTGACAGGGGAACTTCCCAATGAAAGTAAGGTGCTTGCATCGTTACTGACCATTGGTGAAAAATTGAAAATGATAGCATGGAAAATATGATTCGTTGAATTAGTTGATCTTACATTTTTCTTAAAAGGTACATGTTTGGTTGTATTTCTAATTCGGATTATTGACATATCTATGGGATATTTTCATTTCAATATTTCGTTCGCCATCTTTTTCGTTCAGCTCTAAAATAGCCCTACGGTCGCTTGAGAGTGAGAATTTAGGCAAGACATATACGAGTCGCACAGATTCACCTTTTATTATTTTAGAAGGTAGGTTCTTTGTGAAAATCGGCTCTTGATAGAGGCGTTGTAAAGATTTCCGTTTTCCTTTCTGTTTTGTTTCGATGGAAACCTTAAGGAAGTTTAGATCGTAATCCAGGGTAGACCTATTTTTGATGTGGATAACGAAGTAAAGTTCTTCACTATTAAAAACGATATCTTCCACACTTAAAATGATTTCTTGTTTTCCTTTTTTGATTCTACCATTGCACTGCTTTCTTTCAAGAAGATAAGAGCTGAATTTTTGATAATAATCGCTATTATTAATAATAATTTCCTTGGATCCAGCCAGAATTGAATCCTTCACTTTAGGCTTTTCGTTCCCGATACTGCTCGACATTGGAATGAAATAATTCAATTTTGATAGCTCCGATTTATATCTAACAATATATGAGAATACTGAACCGTTTCTATTGATGACCAGAAGATTGCTGTCCTTTCCGGGAGTCGCTTGCAGCAATCCAAAATATTGCTCCTTCTCTCGGTTATAGGTAAAAACAAAATTTTCTGATCCGGTAATGCCCTGTCGAATGGGTTCTGGGAAGAAGAGGGCGACATTCATGGTGTCATTGGCATAAATCGTGTCCATGACCGTAATGTTTTGGTCTTTTGCTTGTGCTGTACAGTAGAGTGATACTGAACTGCACGCCATAAAAATGATTGGAATTAAAGAATGTGTTTTCATAAGATTAAGGTTTTAAAATAAGTTGGTAATTGTTCAGCACGGTTACTTTCACACTGCGGTTATGACGTTTGAGTACTTTGCTGATGCTACCAACTTGGGGGATACTTGGAATATTGATGTCGCCGATAATGTCGTCCACAACTTCATCGGTGGCTTCAGCACGAAAATTATTTTCGATATAAATGCCCTCGCTGCCATCCTGAAGATCGTAGGCTTTGAGCTTGGTTGGTTGGTGTTGGATATTTTCGATGTTGATCATTGCGCGATTGGGTTGGAAATTGATGAACCCAAAAACAAGGGTATTTTTTGGCACTTGCTTGTTATTGATCACTGCAGCTTTGGTAAGCCGCATTCGCAATCGGCTATTGGTTTTCACGACCTGATCGCCATCGACAACGACATGGATGGTTTCATCGGTAGTACCAATCACTGAATTGTCATCAGGTTTGGGTGACGCAGCAAAGAACAATTGATGTTCCAGGCCCAGTTCCTTGGCTTCAATCTTCTGTTCTCTTTTTATTTCTGTAGAATCTATTTCTTGTACTTTTTTGGTTTCTGGCTTTCTTTCTCCAAGAACCTGATAGGACCGTTCAGAATAGTTGATTTTCCCTGCGGAATAGATGCTATCCACAATCCGCTCTTTTTCTCGTTCGGGTAAGTCCCGATCATAAAAGCCCAGGGAGTCCATCAGTTTTTCATCATAAATACTGGGCGCATTGGTTTCTCGAACGTCCTTCAGATCGTTGAGGGCATCCAATTTGGATTTATACTGTTTCTGGGTTTCTTCCAGGGGAGGTACCAACGTCTGCTTTAAATGTTCACTTTCACTTTTGCCATCGTCCATAACCATCAGGGTATAGGCCACTAGGAATAAGACAATCACGGCCATTACGGTCGCGAAGACCATTTTATTTTTTTCTATTTTCATTGGAGATTTTTTTTAAGGTGTTTTCAAAATAATCGGTGATCAATAATCCGTGCGGATTGTTCGGGAAGTTCCGGTCAACCAAAATCAGATTGCCAGTGGATACCAATTCATAAGTATCGGTAATCGACCCTCTGTTGATTTCAAAAATGGTGGTGGTCGTAAATCTATGGTTACCGTTGGACTCGGTAATTCTCGAATCGATGCTTTTCACTTTTTGAACCAAGGAATATTGCAGTAAACGATTGTACACCCCATCGGCTTTTTTTTGTCGGTATACATTGTCCACAGAACTATCGCCCAACCACAGTGCTTTTTGTAGATGACGCTCATAATTGCTCGCATCGATATTATAAAAATAGGTATGGAACAATTCCAAATGTGCCAGGGCCTCTACCATGAAGTTCTCTTTTTGGGTGACGAGCTTTAGGGGAATAACACTGCCGTCGGTGTTGATGGCGAAAGCATGGTTGAGGGCATTTTTATGGGTTGTAAAGGCGATCCAAACGGAGAATGTACTAGCCGTAAAGGCACAAACAACAACTGCCAAAACAATAAGTCTATTCAATTTGAGGAGGTTGTAAATGTTCTGATAAGGTGTTTTCATGACATGCTACTTTAATTGTTGAATAATCTGAGAGTGAAGGAGGTGGCCCGCGCATATAGCCTGAATTTTAGAAACACGATAAAGCCTACTGAGCCCAACTGTACCACCGGTGCGAAGAACCCTTGCCCGAAGTCGGTACCGAATAGGTTGGTCCAAAAATTGGTGTTTATTTCGGTGTAAATGGCGTTGATAAAGATGTTGACCAGAAAAAAGGCGGGGACAAGCATATACACTGCAGCATAAAGTTTGAAAAATGAATAGGCAAGCGATCGGAATTTCTCAAATACCGCCAGACTGATGACCAATGGAAAAAATGCCTGCATGATCCCCAAGAGGAAAAATCGTTCCGCTAAAAAAAGTGGATAGATAAACAGGTCAAGAATCCAAAGAATGACACTCAGGATAAAGGCTAAAATCTTGAATCCATACAGCGGGGTTACCAAGGCCTCATAGAGTAATGTCATGGCACTTTTCATCGCATCCATGAGATTGATATCCTCTTCTATCGCAATGTCCTGCAAATGCAAAGGCAGCAGGGCAGGAGCGGTCCCGCGATATTGTGATTCGATCGCCACGAGAATGGCATCAAAGAACCCCAATACCTGAGTTGAAAAGATGACTAATAGGACCACGGCAAAATTCTTGGCGAGTTCACTTGGGCTCAATCCCCAAGTGTACCCATCCTTGTCCACAATACCTTCATTGTATTTTTTTAGAATATTGACCAGAAAAAACAGTACGGCGAGCGTCTTCATACCCGCAATGGTATATTGTGAAAAACTGCTGTTCTGTATGGTCTGGAAAATCGTATCGATATATTCCAGTCCGATTCCTAAAATAATCATACTGATCTTATTTAATATGTGGTGTTTCGATTATTGATTTTGTCCTGCATTTTTCTAAAGGAAATGATGTCTTTGTAGCGCCGAGTTCTAATGCTTATATTGGAAACCATTTCTTTGGATTCTTCCTCTTTTTGTTTCAGTATGTTGGCACGTTCGGCATCGCTCATTTTGAGATAATCACTCGAAAGAATCTGATCAATGAAGTCCATGGTCTCCAATGAATTTTGGACAATGGCATTGAACGATTCGGAGATGCGTGTCATTTCATCTGGCTTTATATAGGGAGAATTGAGAATGGCCCTTAAATCATTCTGCATGACCTGGATCAACCGTTGGTTGTTCCGCCCAATCTCCCTGACGGCATTCATCTGCCGGACCACATTGTTGACGGTCTCGAGATTTTCCTTTTGCTGTTTCAGAAATTCAACGGTCTTTAAAAGCTGTGAGGTCTGTTTGGCCGATTCCACGAGTGATTTTGTCAGACTTATAAAGTTGGTATTGTCGTAAACGGGCATGCCTTGTGCATGGGTTTTAATGCTTAATACCAAGACGATTCCTGTGATGAGAAATTTAATTTTCATTTTATTTTGATTTAGAGGTGAATTCAATGATTGCTTTTTTCATATCGCGATGATTCTCATAGAGAATCATTATTTCTTCATTTTCCTGTCCATCCGTTAAATAGGCCGCATATACCTCCTTTGGAACTTCAAGTCTGAAAATGTTGCTTTCCTTCCCGATCTTGATGAACATCTCCGTATACTTTCGTGGTCCTGAGAAATTGTTCTTGATGGATTTCAATTGGTTCAGGTCGTGACTGGATAGGTTGAGCCTTTTGACCAGCTCGGCGTAGCCTTTCTCATTGTTTAGACTGTAAATGACCTGTGTGTTTTCCAAAATGCTGGCAGAAGTAGCGTTGCTCGGAAGTTGGTTGATGGATTGCAGAATAATGCCTATGGCACCATTTTGTTTACGGATGGCTTGATAGTAGAATTCTACACTTTCAAGGACATTATCGAACTTCAGCTGCTTGGCAAATTCATCAAAAAGGATCATGCCTTTTTCAGCGCGATTTTTCCAGATGGTCCGTTGTATGGCCGATTTGATCAGTTTCAACATGACGGACAGGATTTCCTTGTTGTCCTTTACTTCATCCAGTTCAAAGACGATCAATCGTTTGTCTTCGATCTTATAGGTCTGGTCCTCGTTGGTTTCAAAAAGAAAACTGTAGAGCCCATTGCCTACGTATTCCGACATGACATGCAAAAAGCTTGTGACATTGAAATAATCGGAATGGATGTTCAAGGTGTTCAGAAGGTCCTTCTGATGTTTTTCTATAAAATTGTAGCAACTTTCCAATGAATGACCCTCTTCAGTGGCTTCGTAATAATAGCGCAGTATTTTCTTGATGGAAACGGATTGTGCCTTGGTAATTTTCAGATCCGAAGCAAAGAGTTCGAAAAGGAATACGGATAGATCTTCAAGTCGTTCGGGCGTGAGGTCATTTTGATGGCTGATGTAGAACGGATTGATGCCTAAGTTTTT